>JBIJCS010000191.1:0-8491 GCA_044344575.1 Pirellula sp.
AAAAACTCATCGAGCGTCCCAAAACCACCCGGCATAATCACAAATCCATAAGAGTACTTCAACAGCAAGACCTTCCGAACAAAGAAGTAACGGATGTCTACCGAACGATCCATGTACGGATTCGGATTCTGCTCAAACGGCAATTCAATGTTCACCCCTACACTACGACCACCAACCGCTTTCGCCCCCCGGTTCGCCGCCTCCATGATCCCCGGGCCTCCGCCCGTCATGATCGTAAAACCCAACTCAGCAATCCGGCCAGCTATCTCGCATGTCTGCTGATACTCAGGAGTGTTTTCCTTCAAACGCGCAGATCCAAAGATGGTGACGCACGGTCCAACGAAGTGTAGCGTCCGGAAACCCTTCACGAACTCCCACATTACCTTGAGAGTGAAGTAAAACTCCCTGAAACGCGACTGACGTCCTTCTAAGAACTGAATCTCGCGCTGATCGATTGTCATAGTAATGATTTCCGGGGGGGTCCCCCTCAACAGGTAGCCCTTCCCCAGGACAACTTAATCGTCAACTTCCGTACCGGTCGCACCGGGCTGTGATGCCTTCACCGTCGACTTGTAAATCAATCGCTCGCGGTACCCCTCCGCATCCATCAACGTGAAACCTAAAAAGAGTGCGACAAAGATCAGGCTACTCAAAATGACAATCGCATTCAGAGGCTTGTCCCATAGCAAGTGCATGAAGAACAAAATGACCAAGCCAGCCTTCACGGTCGCGATCGTAAGCGACAGCCAAATTTCGGCATTCCCCAAGTCAAATTGAGCCTGGAAAACCGTTAAACCAGTCAAAATCAACAACGCAAAAAACACCGCTAACAACATCCAAATCGGCATGGGGTGAGAAAAACCATGATGATCCCCATGATGCCCCGCATGGCCGTTGCCCGAGTGCGTATGCCCTGCGTCGTTCGATGTATGTCCCATAATTTCGCCGCCGTCTTCGTCGTAAAAAAACCAATCGCTACTCAACCGCTAAACCACTCTCGACCTTGCCCCCCAAGGGTATCAGCAGTCGCTAAGTGATCAAATACAACAGCGGGAACAAGTAAATCCAAATGAAGTCCACCAAGTGCCAGTACAAGCCAACGTTGTCAACAGGGCCAAAGTACTGCTCATGAAACTCTTCCCTAGCCGCTTTGACGATCAACCAAGTGATGACCGCCATTCCACCCAGAATGTGCACAGCGTGAACGCCCGTCATGCAGTAGTAAATGCTGAAGAACAATCCAGCCATCGACTTCTGATTAACATCCGCATTCGGTGTCGTCAACTCTTCCTTCATCACCTTCACGTCTTCACCAGCCGACATCGCTGCAACCGGGATCGTTGCCCCCTCAGCAGGATGCTCCGCATGTTCCGCTGCCGAATGGTCGTGCGACGCATGATCGACGTGTCCTTGCACCAAGTGGTGATCTGCATGCCCTTCGTGCGAGCCCGCCTCTTCAGCTTCCAAGGTTTGACCAAGCCAAACACCACCAAAGAAACACAAGCCAGCGACCAACAAAGGTCCAGCCACTTGCTTGTGGAAATTCCCGCCAACGACCCAAGCGTAAACGTAATACAATCCCGAGAGCACCGTCAGAATCATCGGCACCATACAAAGGGTCTGCAAGTATCCCTTCGGCTCACCATGATGGCCGCCTAACTGGGCTACGTAAAACTTGCCAGGAAGTAAACCCAATTCCCACTTGTGCGAATACTCGACCGCTTTGACTCCCAAAAAGATCGCCGCACAAGCCAAAGTTGCAGCCAACATCCCCACCAACAACTTATGCTGGCGAAGTTGCGAAGCACGAACGGCCCAAGCCATCGTCAGCGAACTAAACAACAACACCCCCGTGTTGATCGCCCCAAGCTTCTCGTTGAGAAACGAGCTGCAAAACTCAAACACCTCAGGGTTTCGGTTTCGGTACAAAGCGTACGCACAAAACATGCCGCTGAAGAACAATACTTCGGTCACCAAAAACAACCACATCCCGAGCTTGCCCGAGTCGTATTGCTGTTCCGCATCATCAAAGTGGTGCGCTAACCAACTCGGATGATCGTGATGATGATCATCGTGCGCGTGATCCGGATGGGCTGCTGTGTCTTGAATGGCAGTCATGTTCTTTAGCCGTGGGAAATCTAACGGGGAATTATTGCTCTGTCGACAAACGCTCTGGATCTAGCTCTTGCGAACGTATCCACCAACGCGCCCATCGTATTCGATCTTGCTGAAATCATAAGGATCGCCAACGGTTGGCGCGGAGGCAAAGTTGTCGTGCGGTGGCGGTGAAGAACACATCCACTCCAACGTCGCTCCACCCCAAGGATTGCGAGGGGCCTTCTTGCCACTGAAAAGCGAAGTGACCAACACCACCAACGCAGTAACTAAACCGAATCCAAGGATCAAAGACCCGATCGTCGACAAACGGTGCAGATCTTGGAACTCTTCAAGGTAAGTCGCATACCGGCGTGGCATCCCCCGAGTTCCTAACACAAACTGTGGCAAGAACGTCAAGTTGAAACCAATGAAAACGATGATCGCCGAAACCATCCCCAACTTGTCGTTGAACATCCGTCCCGTCATCTTCGGCCACCAGTGAAAAACACCACCCAAAAACGCAACCAAAGTTCCACCCATCATCACATAGTGAAAGTGAGCGACCACAAAGTACGTATCGTGGAAGTGCATGTCCGTCGACAACGCTCCAAGAGGTAGACCAGTCAATCCACCAATCGTGAACAAGAAGATAAACGCCAACGCATAAAGCATCGGAGTATTCAACGAAACGGTCCCTTGATACATCGTTCCTAGCCAGTTAAAGACCTTGATCGCCGACGGAATGGAGACCGTAAACGTCAATGCACTAAAGACCACTGTCGTCACGTCCGCCATCCCCGATGTGAACATGTGGTGTCCCCAAACCAAAAACCCGAACAACGCAATCGCGATCGAGCTGTAGGCAATCATTCGATAACCGAAAATGCCCTTGTGGCAGTGTACGCTCATCAACTCACTGATCACACCCATCGCAGGGAGAATCATGATGTATACCGCAGGGTGCGAATAGAACCAGAAAAAGTGCTGGAACGTCACCGGGTCCCCATTGAGCTTCGGATCAAAAATACCAATCCCTAACAAGCGTTCTGCGGATAACAACAGAACGGTAATACCCAACACAGGTGTTGCCAAGACTTGGATGATCGAAGTTGCATAGGTTGCCCACAAAAACAATGGCATGCGGAACCATGTCATTCCGGGTGGACGCATCGTGTTAATGGTCACGATAAAATTCAAGCCGGTGAAGATCGAGCTAAACCCGAGGATAAACACCCCGAACGTAGCAGCCAAAACCGCCCCACCCTTCTGGGTTTCGATGCTGTAGGGCGTGTAAAACGTCCAACCGGTGTCCAAACCCGTTACGGACAATGCGGTCAAGAACAGGATTAAACCTGTCACCCACAAGTAGAAACTACCCAGGTTCAAACGGGGAAACGCAACGTCCTTCGTTCCCAACATGATCGGAAGAAAGAAGTTCCCTAACGCTGCCGGGATACTCGGAATGATGAACAAGAAAACCATGATCGCGCCGTGAAGCGTGAACACCTGGTTGTAGGTCTTGTTGTCCAACCAGCCATCTTGGAAATTCCAAAGGTGAATCCGAATCATCAACGCGAACAAGCCACCCAAGGCGAACGATGCCATCACCCCGACCAAGTACATCAACCCGATCCGTTTGTGATCGAGCGTCAGGGCCCAACTAAGGATCCCCTTCGTGTGGTTTAAAAAGTGATGCTCCGGATAGGTGTCCGCCCCGGTTGTCTCGGTGGACACGATTGGACGATCAACGACACTCATTGCTTTGACCTGTTAAGTTTGAGTCTAAAAAGCTTGATGGATTTCGATTGGTTCTCCCACGCCAGCACTTGCCGACGCGAGAAGCATGTGTATTCGGTTACTTGGACTTCGGAGGTGCCGATTCCAAGGACTTGATGAAGGTGATCAAAGCATCGATTTGCTCATCTTTGACCCGACCCGCATAGCTGTTCATTGGAGAAGCCGATCCGTATCCTTTACGTGACTTCGCAGCAGGGTTAAGAATCGATTCTCGAACGTAGTTTTCATCGAAAGCGACCTCTTGGCCGTTTTCCAACGCAACCTGCTTACCCCACGACCCATTATAGCTCGGGCCAGGTCCGTTGGCACCTTCCTCGCCCGCGTAATGGCAGGTGGAGCAGCCAAGTCGCTTGTACAGAAGCTTACCCCGCTCCAATGGATCTTCCGGTTCTTCGATCGCCTTCGCGAGGGCCTGTTGGTATTCCGACTCGGTTACCACCTTGACCTTCGCAATCATTTGACTGTGATTGTCTCCGCAATACTCGGTGCAGAAAATGTCAAAGGTACCCAGCTTCGTGGGCCGGAACCACATGTAATGGTACCTGCCAGGAACTACGTCACGTTTCGCCCGAAACGCTGGAATGTAAAAGCTGTGAAGAACGTCGTCCGATCGCATAATCAGTTTAATGTCCCGGTCGACCGGCAAAACCAAAACAGGTAGCTCGGTCTTGCCAATTTTTTCAAACCCGTTTTCACCACCATTTTCGTACTTGAACGCCCACTTCCACTTCATGGCTGTCACGTTCACATCAATTGTTCCCTTCGGAATCCGAGCCATGTCCAAATATCCCATGGCCCCCTCCCAGAAGATCCAAACGACAATGGCTGTCGGGATGACCGTCCAAGTGATTTCCAACGGCGTGTTGTGCAATGCTTCCGGTGAGCCCCGATACCCCGGACGCTCACGGAACGCCCACATGAAGTACCCCATCAATAGGACGATGGGGACGAAAAACAGGATGCAAATCCACAAAATCACCGTAAACAAAAAGTCCACCTGCGGAGCAAAGCTCGAGGCAGCTTCCGGAAACCATGCGTAAGGTGCTACTTTGTCTGCTAAAACGAAGTTCATTTTCGAGTCTCTAAGTTGAAACCGAGTGAATTAATCTTTAGTAAGTTCCCCAGCGCCGGGATTCTTCTCTGCCGATTTCCTTCTGGCTAACCAAAACGGAAGGGAGACGAACAAACCAAGCGTAACGAACACTCCTGCACCGATGGACATCAGTCGCCGAGCATTCGCCGAATATCGATTCTCATTCGCATCGTAGTGTGAACACCACAACGCGATCATGTCCAATGGCGAGCCAATCTGACCTTGGCCTGCCTCTACAAACGCCATCTTCAACGTACTCGCCACGAAACCAATCTCAAAAACATACCTAGTTACTACACCACTGGGAGCAATGAAAATCGCCGCCGAAGGATGATTGTACTGCTTGTGCTTCGCATCATACGTGTACCGAAATCCGACGTTTTGCGCTAGCTCGCTAATCGCCGATTCGTCTCCAACCCAAAATCGCCAGCCTCGAGCATCGTGATGATCGAACAAGTCCCTTGCGTACTTCTGCTGAGTTGCGCCCGCCTTGCCAACCGTCTCCGCCGGATCGATGCTCACCGATACCATCAGAAAATCTTTGCCAAGCTGCAACGAACTCAGCTCGTTTAGCCCCTGAACGAGACCGTTTAGCTGGGCAATACACATCCCGGGGCAATTACTGTAATTGAGCGTCAGCAACACCGGCTTGCCAGTTTCGAGCAACTCCCGCAGGGAAGTCGTCTCCCCGACACCCTTGTCCACTCCAATCGTCGCGTTCGTGAACTTCAAGTCCAAAGGGACACTTGTGCCAAGATTCTGATCGATCCCCACACCTTCCATCGATTTGGGCAACGTGTTGTTGATGCTTCCATACTCTTCCCCGAAAGTTGGGCAAGCGAACACACCGGCCGCTAGCAACGCTAACGACCACGTGAAATTTCGGATTCCAACCACAACACTAGCCATACTTGATCACTAAGCCCCAGGTGCAGAGGCCATCTCCTTGAGAATTAATTTCTGTGCTTCGGTTATTGGTATGTAAATGACATCCTTTTTCTTTGGTTCTTGCCCCTTCTCAGGTGCTGGAGCAGTCTCATCGATCACGCTCTCCTTCTTATAACCGGCCAAAGACTCCAATTGTTCACTCTTGATCTTTAAGGGCTTGTCCGCTTCGCTCCCGGTCTTGTCCGTCCGCTGATCGGTCCAGTTGACCATGTTGTAGCAAAGGGCCTGAGTTCCTTGCAGAACCAAAACCAAAACCACAATGCTTAACACTGAGGCATAGGCGATCATATTGGTGTTCAAATCGTCGTAGCGCGCCATAGTAGTGCTTCCTTCGATTGTTCTTGTTTCGATTGTTTGTACGAAGGGCGATCAGTGCTCACCCAACGCAAGGGTTCTATAGGATCGGATTTGCGTAAGTTAAGGCTTCTGGCAGACGCGGATCTCGCATCGGTACCAAAGGAGTCCCATTGGCCTTCGCCAAGAAGAACGCCAAAAACACCAAAAGCATCCCAACACCACCTAGGAAGTGTCCAATCATCGGTACGAGATTCAATGGTCCCGCATTCGGCATCACCAAAAATGTCATGTCGAGCCAGTGAACGACCAACGCCCAAACAGCCCAAAATGCAAGACCTGCACGGTGTCGACGCACGTGGCGGCTAATGGTTCCCAAAAACGGAATCGCAAAGTGCAATGGAATCAAACCATACGCTAAGTACTGCCAGCCATCTGCCAATCGAACCATGTACCAATTGGTTTCTTCCGGAATGTTGCCGTACCAGTAAAGCAACAATTGAGAAAAGGCAATGTAAGACCAGAACATGATAAAGCCGAACATGAACTTGCCCATGTCATGGAAATGCTCGACTGTAATCAACTCTCGAACCTTGCCAGCACGCTGCAATGACAAACTAATCAAAATCATCGTTGCGAAGAAAGCCATCATGCCAGCAGCAAAAATGTAAACACCGAAAATCGTGCTGAACCAATCTGCGTCGATGCTCATCACCCAATCAAACGCCGCGAAACTCACGGACAGTGCAAAAATCATGATGCATGGACCAGCCCACTTCTGACGGGCTAATGACAACCCCACATCTCCTGATTCGTCTTGATCACGACTCCGCTTGTAAAACCACCAACCCATGGCACTCCACAAAGCAAAGTAAAGAACCGCACGTGCTGTGAACCATTCCTTCGTCAAATAACCAACGTCAATCTTCGCCTTGATCACACTGCTGTGGATCTTGTCCGGTCGGTTCCACTCATACAAGGAATCCATATTGGCAAACAGCGTAATGATAATCGGAGCAAACACCACCGCCAAAAACGGGATCGTTTGCATGAGCAACTCAGCAATCCGACGTATCGATGTGCTCCAGCCAGCCCTCGCTACGAACTGAACTAAAATGAAAAACAATGCCCCTAACGCAATCGACATGACAAACATGAAGTTTGCCAAGTAAGAATGCGCGAAGAACTTCATGGAGGCCTCAGAAGCGTTCTCAGCGCCTCCTCCAGCGAAAAGACTGAACGCAAATCCAGCGGCCACAAGGATAACTCCCAAGGCCACCAAGATCGGTGTCAACTTTCTCCAGCCTTCCGGCAACTGGATCGATTCAGGGTCGTACTTCAGGCTCATATCTGACTTTTACTTTTTTTGTTTGGACCAACGACTCGTTTGTTTGATGTCGGCTACTTGATGTTGGTTGTTTGATGTCGATCGCCTAACCCATCATCACTCTGGCCTGTCTACTCAGACCAAAACGACTATTTGCTCTCCGCCCCATTCGGCACCGCTGCAGTCGTCAAACTGCTGCGTTGTTCGACAGGAACGTCATCAATGTTCGCATTCCTGGAACGTTGCAGTGCTTTCACATACAAAACCACTGCCCAACGTTCCTTGGCACTCAGAGAAGAAGCATAGGACGCCATTTTCCCTTGCCCCTTGGAAATCGTATGGAAAATCTGGCCAACAGGTTGCTTCTGTACACGATCCGCATGCAACGACGTGGGTGGTGTCCAAGTATCTTGCAACAAGCTCGCGGCTCGCTTCGCTACCAACCCATCGCCAAACCCAGAATAACCGTGGCAAGCTGCGCAGTAAGTCTCGTACTTGACCTTCCCAAGATTCATGTGATCCTCGGTAACCTCAATAGGTAGCTTCTCCAACCAAGCATACTTAGGAGCTTGCCCACCATCACCCGCCGCAGGAGTCGCCGGTGCCCCTTGAACTGCTGGCGTCGATGCTGCTGGCGTCGATGCCGCCGGGGTAGATGCCGCCGGGGTAGGTGCCACTGGAGCGGTTGCTCCTGGCTCCACGGGTTTCTCGTCGGCTGGTTTTTCCTCTGCTGGCGGGTCTTGATCGGTCGCCGAGACAAACACAGCCCGACGGTAGTCCGCCAAACTCATCTTCAGAGGATCATGACCCAAGTAAAACGGATCCTGCTCTTCCAACTGCCCCTTGGCAATCGTTCCCGGAACCTGCGGTCGCATGCTTCGCCCATCCGCGAAGATGGTCGTCGTCTGCTGCGGCTTCTTCTTCGGTTGAAAGTC
>JBIJCS010000192.1:0-8486 GCA_044344575.1 Pirellula sp.
TTGGGATGGTGGAACAAGTCGTTCGCGAACTGATGCAATAATCCCGCAAACTCAATTCCCTTGTTCTTGGGGATGGCTCGCTCGATGCCAGGCAGAGATTTCTTGTCAATCTCTGCAAAGGTTAGGATCTCGCACTGCCACATCGCTTCGTAGATGACTTGGCCTGCCGGAATGGCGTGCCCTCCAAGTGCATGTTGCGATACATACGCAACAACAAATGGCGTGATGCCTTTCCAAGCTTCAATCTCTGCAACTGCCTTGCCGAGATTAGCTTTCTTCAAGTCATCGATATCGTATTGATACCGGGCTTCGAATACGGACTGCAAACACTGCTTGATACGCGCAGCGGCCTGAGCTGGGAACGGTAGTGCCTTGAGCGCTTCTGCCAACTCGGCAACCGTTGTAACACGCACCTCGTTCCAATCAAAGTACGTCTGCTGTAGCTTGGCAAACGCTTCGTCTGCTTGCTCCAAACGTGCGTCTTCCAAGCAACAAGCGTACAGCAGGCATTCCAAAACGGATCGCTCTGGGGGATCGGAAACCGGCTTATAGTGCTTCTTGAGGGACTTGTAGAGACTTTCGTATTTTACGGATCGGTTTCCGGAACTCATGCGTTGTTCCTCTAAGCTGGATCTTGAGTGTCTGATGGTTCAGCATCCTCGGATGCTTGGGGTGCTACTGAAGCCTGTCCCTTTTGATTCGCTTCTCGCTCTTTGGCGATCTGCTCTAGAATTTGCTGCACGGCTACCGACTTCTTTACGCCATCGTCAATGACGAAGGAGAGTCTCGGGATGTACCGTGTTTCGATGCGATCTGCGATCCGGGACTGCAAGAATCCTGCGGAGTTTTGTAGTCCTTTCAAGACCGTGCGTTGCTGGGATTCATTCCCCATGATGCTAACGATGACTTTCGCTTCGCGCATATCGGGGGTTACTTCCACTCCAACGACGGTTACGTGCTCGACACGTGGGTCCCGCAATTCGGTAAGAATAGCCATCGAGACGACTTCCCGAATCGCCTCGGCTGCTTTTAATAGTCTTCTGGCGGTCATGATTTCGATGAATCCAACGTTCTAGCGACTTGCTCGACTTTGTACGCTTCGAGAACATCGTCAACTTTCACATCGTTGAAACCCGCCAGCTTGATACCGCATTCCATCCCGCGATTGACTTCCTTCACGTCGTCTTTCACGCGTCGGAGGGTATCGAGTTGGTAATCCCCAATCTTGCGACCTTCTCGGTGGACTCGGATTCTGCAACCGCGTTCGATGCTTCCCTGTGCTACGAAGCAACCAGCAATGGTTCCGACGCGGGAGACACTGAAGACGGCTTTGACAATAGCCCGCCCAAGCTCGACGATCTTCTCTTCGGGCTTGAGTCGCCCTTCGATCAGTGCTCGGATGTCGTTGGCAAGATTGTAGATGATGTCGTATCGACGCACTTCGACATTCTTTGCATCGGCAAGAATCCGGGCGGCTTCGTCTGGAATGACGTTAAAGCCCACGATGACTGCCTGCGATGCACTTGCCAAGGTCACGTCGGCGACTGAAATTCCCCCAACAGACTTTTGCAAAATGCGGATGTCGACTTCGGGGTGATCGAGCTTGGTCAGTTCTTTTTCGATCGCTTCAAGCGATCCACGCGCGTCGGCTCGGACGATCAAGTTGAGGACAACTTTCTCTTCCTTCACCCCAAGCTTCCCGGACTGCAAAAGCTCTTGGAACGTTTCGAAGGACACCTTGGGTGAGGTTCCTGCAAGGGATGTTGCACGAGATTCTTGTTCACGGGCTGCCGCCAACTGACGTGCTTGGCCGATATCGTCGATGACGTAGAACTTTTCACCAGCTTCCGGAGCTCGTTCAAGCCCCGTGATGTTCACTGGCATCGACGGTCCCGCTTCGGTCAATTGCTTGCCCCGCTTGAGCGTGTCATAGAGGGCTTTGACACGTCCAAATGTCGATCCGCAAAGGACGATATCGCCGACTCGCAAAGTACCGGTTTGAACCATGACCTTGGCGATCACACCCCGATCCGCAGACTGTTCGCTTTCCAAGCAAACACCCATCGCAGCTCGTTTCGGGTTGGCTTTGTAATCGTGCAACTCGGCAACGGTGAGCAATGTTTCGAGCAGCGCATCCATTCCCTCGCCAGTAATCGCGCTCGTTGGAACGACTTCGACGTCACCACCCCAAGCACTAGGGGTCAGCCCATGCTCGGTCATTTGAGTCATCACGCGATTGATGTCGGCACCCGGCAAATCGCATTTGTTCGCAGCAACGACGATCGGCACTCCTGCCGCCTTCGCGTGGGAAATCGCTTCTTCGGTTTGTGGCATGATCCCGTCGTCGGCAGCAACGACGAGGATCGCGATGTCTGTTACGTTCGCACCGCGAGCTCGCATTTCAGTAAACGCTTCGTGACCAGGTGTGTCGACGAAGCTAACGGCACGTCCGTCTTTCTTGACTTGATAGGCTCGGATGTGCTGCGTGATACCACCTGCTTCGCCGGTAACGATCTTGGTACCGATCAAGTAGTCCAGCAACGATGTCTTGCCGTGGTCGACGTGGCCGAGGAAGGTCACGATCGGCGGACGGGTTACCAAGTCTTCTGGCTTGTCTTCGATGTTATCAATCTTCGCAATAACACTCGTTTCCAGCGTTTCTGCTTGCTTGAAGGTGATGTCGATTCCAAGGTCCACTGCGATGAGCTCTGCTTGTTCTGGGGTCAACGATGCGTTGATGTTGACCATCGTTCCCATCATCATCAATGAACGCAGGACACGAGCCGCCGGCACACCGGCCGCTTCAGAGAAGCTTCGCACGGTACAAGGAATTGCGAGGGTAACCTTTTCCTTTTTGCCTTGCTGAACGGCTTGCTTTTTCTTGGGCCGATTCGTGCGGCGTTCTTCCTCTTCTTCGATCCGTTTGAGATCTTCCGCAGTCTGGATTCGAGGAGGCAGACGTAACTTGCTACGCTCGGACCGAGCGGACTCCAAGCTACCAAGCCCCTTCTTGCGAACTGGTTCATCGGGCTCATCGCCAGCCTTCTTGGCTTTTTGATTGAGCTTGTTTTCTGCTGCTTGCTTGAACTCTGTGAGCCCTGCGTGTTGAGTTTGGCTCGGTGCGTTTGCACGACCTGCCGCTCCGGTGCTCTTCCCTCCCGCCGTCGCGGGCTTGTCGCCCTTGGCGTTTGTTGTGGTTTGTTGTTGCTGTTGAACACCCTTGAGTACTTCAGGGGTCAGCTTCACAATCGGTTTCATCGCCGCCGGTTCTTGCGGCTTGGCAGCGGGAGATGGACCAGCGGACTTGGGGATCTTCGCAAGGTTGATCACCGGATCACGCGGTTTGCGCGCCCGGGGGGCTTCCGAATCGGGCTTCGCACCGTCGGTCGGGCGAGGCCGGCCAATGACACGTACCTTGCCGGGAGTGTTGCCGGAATTCATGAAGTTCGATCGGGTGGGTTCACCCACTCGAGTATCGGTGGATCGAGTTTCCGCAGTTCGCGTCTCGCTGGCACGCGGTTCTAAAGGTCGAGTTGCTGCGGGCGTTACCGGTACTTTTGCTTCTGGTACTGCAACCGCGTCAGACGCTTCTTTCGGTAGCTGCGGCGTTTCGGTCTTCGATTCAAGGTCTTCCGCTGGGCCTTGCTCGGCGACTGGGGGTTGAACCTCTTCAGCCTGGGTTACTTCGCGCTCCGCAACGATCGAAGCCACGTCCGTGGATGCAGATGTAGATCCTTCGCGTGCCTCCTCCTGCGGTTCATCTTGGCTCTGCTCAGAACCACCTGCACCGGCACTCTGACCGGGTCTTTGACGAAGTGCCGAAATGTCTCGCTTCGGATTGACTGACTTCGAAATATCTCGAATCGGAGCCTCCTTCACCGCTTCGCGCACTGGACGCAGTGGCTCCTTTGCGGGTGTGGGGGCAGGAGCAGAACGCTCCGCGAGAAAGCTCTTTATCTTGAGAATCTGATCATCCTCAAGACTCGCCAAGGCACTTCCCTTCCCGGGAATCCCAATACGAGAGCAGATGTCGACAAGCTCCTTGCTGTCGATCCCAAGTTCATTTGCAAGCGAATAAATTCGAACTGCCACTGAGCAACGATCCCCGGGCCAATGCCCTCGATTTTCTCAGGCGAGATACCGACACCAACTCGGATATCATCGCTCGCCTTCGTTTTAATTGATTATCTCATTGAACGCCCTTTCGCCTTGTCAGCAGAACACCAGATTGATTCTTCCAAGCGACCTATGCTTGGCATCCGATCCGGCGAGCTGTACTTGCCTGCCCTAACGAGCCACCCAAAAGTTTGGGGCCATCATGGACAGGTGCGATATGCAATCCATCGATGTAATGCCGAGAGTGTATCCGATTTGGTAGCTTTCGTCATGCCGACGGGGGGCAAAATCGTAATTTTTACCGGTAATTGCAGATCAGGGGCTTGAAATTGCCTCCTGGTTGGGTACCGAATTGAACGAATGTTTGTCGCGCTCATCCCCCCGCGTGCATCGATGGTTGCATACGCTCCGCGACGATGAACGGTTTAACGCAAAGACGCATAGACGCAACGACGAGCACAAACGCATTGACCCGGAGCGCGGCTGCGCCAGATGGTTGGTGGTATCCGGTTTCATTCACCAGAAGGTCGGTTCAACCGGTCAGTGCAGCGTTAAGTCAGTGTAGCGTTAATTTATCCGATGCGGCTCGGCTGTGTGCTAAGCCGGTCGGTGGTTGATGACGACATCGAAAGCCTTGCGCGAAACGAACCGAGACGACTTAGAATTGCCTTGTTGTCGATCTAAAGTTGTTGAGCTCTCGGCTATTGGATTGCATGCTACTGAGCATCTGGAGAAGCGACGGGCGGCTCGCTGGATCCTTCTGCATCGTCGCTTGTGGCTGGGGCGGAGGAAGCCGTCTCAGTGGGAGGTGCAGTCGGTGCCGAAGCGACTGGTGCCGAAGCGACTGGTGCTGGAGAAGCCGGTGTGGACTTTTCGCGCTGCAACTGGTCGAGAGCCTCGGTTGCTTTGCGTTCTTTCTCGGCTTTTTCCTGCTGTTTGCGTGCTTCCTCTTCGGCCTCAAGCTCCGCTGCGCGTTCTTCCGCTTGGTCAACGATGGCGTTGACTTGCTCTTCGGTGTAACCACCCATTTCGATGAGGGCTTCTGGTTCGATGACGGAAAGGTCATCGAAGGAGAGATAGCCTTGTTCAACCAGCTGCTGAGCGACTTCTTCGGTCATGCCTTCGATTTGCATGAAGGCTTCCATGGCGCGTTCGATTTGTCGCTCTAGTTCCGGAGCGGTCATGATTTCGATGTCCCAGCTGCAGAGTTTGCTGGCGAGACGAACATTTTGGCCGAAGCGACCGATGGCTTGAGAGAGGTTTTCCTCGTTGACCAAAGCGATAGCGCGTCCGATCATATCGCACAAGAGAACTTGTTCGACTTGAGCGGGTTGCAAGGCATTGGGGATCAGAACCATGGGATCATCGCTCCAGCGAACGATGTCGATACGTTCCCCGGCAAGTTCGCTGGTAACGTTTTTGATTCGGTTTCCACGCATGCCGACGCAAGCCCCCACGCAATCGACACGTTGGTCGGAGCTGCTGACGGCGACCTTGGCGCGGTAGCCGGGTTCGCGGCTAATGGCATTGATCTTGATCACACCTTCGGCGATCTCGGGGACTTCTTGTTCAAAGAGTCGCTGCACGAGGGTGGTTTTGGTTCGGGACAGAATGATTTTTACGCGGTTGCCAACGGCTTTGACTTCATAGATCACCGCGCGGACGCGCGAGCCGTTGTGGTAAGCTTCCCCGGGGATTTGTTCGCTTTTCGGAAGGATTGCTTCGACGTTTCCGAGTTGAACGATGGTCAAGCCCTTTTCGGTGCGTTGAACGATTCCAGTAACCAGTTGTCCGACTTGGCCGTGGAATTCATCCAAGCGAGCATCGCGCTCGGCTTCTTTAAGTTTTTGGATGATGACTTGCTTAGCGGTTTGTGCGCCGATTCGTCCGATTTCGTCTTGGCTGAGGGTTTCGCCGTCGACGGTGGCGTTAATCGTTCCAACGCCACGCACGATATGGATGTCGACAACGGCTTCTTCACCAAACTGACGTTTTGCCGCAGTGACCAAAGCCGACTCGATGGCTTGGATGACCAGTTCCGGGTCGATCTGCTTTTCGCGATGGAGGGAATCGACGATACGCAGCAATTCTTGGGGATTCATGCGGCTTGATTTCGGTGGCTAATGGTGAAGGTTTGTCGTCCCGGTGGGAGTGAATTCCAAGCGGCAGGCTTGGAGTCCCGGAGGGAGTTTTTCAAGGGGCCAAGGCTATCTGCTAGGGGGCAAACTGTCAACCACCAGCCGGGGGGAGGCAGAGGGAGATTAAGGATTGGCGTACGGTAATGTGCGACGAACCGTATCTCACGCCCGCTCCGCTCAAGACGCCAAGGCGCAAAGAAAACCCCAACAACAACCCCCTCCCCTAAGATCGCTTTCTCCCTTTGCGTCTTTGCGTGAGACCGGTTCGCCCACCCCTGTCTTCTTTGCGTCTTTGCTCCTTTGCGTGAGACCGGTTTACCCCACCCCTATCTCCTTTGCGTCTTTGCGTGAAAAATGGGAGTCGAATGGAGACCGGTATGTTCCGCGGTCCCTTCCGCTCGCGGCGTTTCCGAAATGATCATCGCCGTCGATTTAATCCCATGTGCCGAACCGTTCGACAAGGACCGCTTCACATACCCTACGTTCGCCCACCCCTGTCTCCTTTGCGTCTTTGCGTGAGCCCCCGTTCGACTTGCCCCTTAGTTCTCTTTGCGTGAGGCCCTGGCGACGGGGTTCGGAATTGGTAATGGATGATCGAAAAGGGGGCGTGGGGGCTAGTCGCGGCGATGGATTTGGGTAATGATTGATGTAGAGGGTGCTCTAGCGAATCCGGAAGGGGGAGCGAGGGTGGCTTCTGCATCGGGGGCGAATTGGAATCGACCGGATGAGTTGAAGATTTTGGTGGCATGCCGTGGTTGGTCGAGAGGCCACGTAAATACTCGATCAAAATAAAGTAACTGCTGAGGAAAACCTCGCACTGGCGGCCTAATTACGGCTTCCCAGGTACCCGGAGCCCGTCGGAGGCGCTGGAGTACCTGTCGCAATTCCGAATCGTCATTGCCCGTGTCTCGCACGGTGATGATTAAAAAAGCTCGAGGCTGGCGCACCGCACCGATGCCAACGACGAACGCGGTGGGCGAGACAAACAACAGTGGGCTAAGCATGTAGAGGCCGGATCGGAAGCATCGCGGGACGCGGGTTCAATTCCCGCCGCCTCCATCGAGTCGGTCACCGCAACGTGACCATACCGCTCAAGACCCGCTGGCTCACCCCAGCGGGTCTTTGCGTTTTCACCCAATAAAATCAAACGGATCGCGAGATAGCGGTTCGCCCCTATCGTCCCAACGCGTGACTCACCCTTGGCCGGTTTTCGGTCCAAAAGGGCTCTAAACCGCCAAAAGGCTCTAAATCGCGTGACTCACCCCAAATGAGTCACGCGACTGTTTACCCAATAAAAACATGGATTTTCGCGAATTTCCCACCCATCGAATTTTCAGCGAAAATAGCCTATGGCAGAGGTATGAAAAACTAAGGGCTAGCGCGTCACACGGGTGACTGTTGCACCAACAACATTCCGTCGTATATATACACTCTTTTTCAGCCTTACGAAGCGAAACGCTCCAAGGGCTCGATGGACTTGCGGTCGTTTTGTCCGATACGCTTTCGCGAGTCTCCCAGCCGGTTCGAATGCTTGCCTTCTACACCGGGTTTGTCGCCGAGTTTTCGTTAGAATCCCGCGAAAAACTTTGGTAGGACGTTGCGAGGTGATGAATTAGATGGAGGTTGTTGTACGGATAAGAGAACTTTTCGTGCTCTAGCCCTAACAGCATGCAAGTAGGTAGTTGCGCACTGTGCTCCCTTGTTTCGAGTTGGGAAATATTTTTGCAAAACCTCAAAAAATTTTCTTGACACTGAAATTGTGACCGATATCGTGACGAAGGCCTGGGTACGATCGACTTGGGGACCGAGAAATTGATCGTGCCGGTTCATGTCCAAAATACCGCCGACAAAGAGATGCGATTGCTCGGTGCTTACTTGAGTTGCGGTTGCATGTCCCTGGAGGAATTGCCGTTGACCATACCTGCCCGCTCAAATCGTCGGGTCGAAATTAATCTGACGCTACCGGACGCCGAAACCGATTTCACTCTATCTGTGAAATTTTTCTCGGATGACCCTGTTTCGCCCTCTACGCATGTTTTACTGAGCGGTCGTGTTAAGAAGTGTTTGTAACTTTTGTTCGATAAGAAATTGGATGATGATCAAGCAAATTGTTGGAAAGTGTTTCATTTTCGCGGGAGTCTTCATGCTGGCATGTGTAATCATGGGTGGAGGACAAGCGGATGCCGGGTGTGGTACCAGAGAGTGCACCATCAACTGTGGGGGGAAGCAAGA
>JBIJCS010000660.1:0-8456 GCA_044344575.1 Pirellula sp.
TTTTGTCAAGACACTAAGCGTTTCGGTGACGGATCTTCAAGAGGATGTTATCATTCATGGGACAGGTAGCAATGACACCATTGTTGCCAACTACACCGGGAATGGGGTAGCCCATAGCTGGCAAGTTACGGTCGGTGGCGTGCAAGTCTTTAATGGGTCGATTGGTGCTACTTATGCTTTGGTGATACAAGCGGCTGGTGGCACTTTGGATCGCTTGACGATCAACGGCAGCGTGTCGAACAACGTCTTTGAAATGAGTGCTGGCCAAGTGGTGGTGAACACAGCACCGGTACGATTTACGGATGTCGAAGTGCTTTCTGTTGTCGGCAAGAATAACCAGGACAATTTTATCGTCACCGGCACGATCGGTCCGGGTAGTGTGACTATCACCGGGGGCACAGGTACCGATTCTTTAGAGGTCCTTTCGGGCATGAACAGCTGGAATGTCAGCGGTGCTGGGACGGGAAACATCACTGGTTTGGTGACACTTTTTGCAACCATAGAGACCCTTCGTGGAGGCTCGGGTGATGATCAATTTTTCTTTGCGAATGCTGGTAGTGTGACAGGGCAGGTGCATGGTGGTTTGGGTACAGACACCCTCAACTTTGCCGCCAAAACAACTCCGATTACGGTAAACCTTGCCACAAACACTTCGACGAACACCGGAGGAATCAGCGGTTTTGAAACATTCATCGGAGGCACCAGCGCGGCGCTCGATACTTTGATTGGTTCTAATTCAGAGACGCTATGGGCGATTTCTGGTCCGAATAGTGGTTCGATGACTGATGTTGCAACGAGTTCGATGAGGACCTTTAGTAACTTCAATAGCATCACTGGCGGTACGGGAGCCGACACGTTTGATTTCAATGCGGCTGGGACTCTGTCTCATATCCTCAATGGTGGTAGTGGAACGGCTACCGATCGGATCAATGTTTCGACAAAGTCGGTTCCTTTAGACTTCCAATTGAATTCAGCTAACGCGACGATTCCATCGGTAATCGGTGCCTATCTTGGTATAGAGCGTGTCGAAGGCAATGGTTTGGCGAATACCAAGCTTTCGCGGATAAATAATGCAGCAACGACCTGGACAGTGAACACCAACAATCAAGTGGTTGTTAGCAACGTCACTTACGTTGGAGTACCTGAAATTGTGGGGCATGCCACAGGCACAGATACGATCAATGGTCCTGCTCTTTCGACGACTTGGACTATCGATGCCCTCAATGCTGGTACGCTTACTAATTCGGTGGGATCGATCAAGTTCTCCAATGTCGATAATGTGACGGGAAGCACCAGTGTTGATGCGTTTGTGTTTACTGCAACGGGAAGTCTCACAGGCGCGTTAAACGGTGGT
This sequence comes from Pirellula sp., assembly GCA_044344575.1. Classification (GTDB taxonomy): domain Bacteria; phylum Planctomycetota; class Planctomycetia; order Pirellulales; family Pirellulaceae; genus JBKCUI01. The sequence continues at coordinate 1,355 of JBIJCS010000660.1, forward strand.
TCGGGTGCTGGCATTGCGGATACTCTCAACGTTTCGGCGAAGGCATCCTCACTCGATTTTCGACTGAACGCAGCGAATGTTAATCTACCTGGGGTAATTGGTGGCTATGTTGGATTTGAGCAGATTACTGGAAATGGCGTAGCTGGCACTAAGTTGACTCGTGTGAATAACACAACTACCAATTGGTCTGTGAACAGTACGGGACAAATTGTCGTGAGCAACGTCACCCATACTGGTATTCCCGAAGTTGTGGGTGGCCCCGGTATGGACACTCTGACAGGACCGAGTTTGGCTGGTACTGCGGTTACCACTTGGGCACTACGTGGCCCCGACGAAGGAACTTTAGCAGCACCCAGTTTTTCGATCTTGTTTTCACAAATCAACAATCTCACGGGTGGTACTGGAAACGATCATATTGAGATTCAATCGACCGGTACACTTTCTGGTAATCTCAATGGTGGAACTGGAACTGGCGTGAACTCCGTCAGTTACGCAGCGTGGGCAACTGGTGTTACTGTCAATCTTTCGTCCCTTGCGTTCGGTAATGCCACAACCATCGCCGGACTATTAAACAATGTTCAGATGGTCATCGGTAGTGCTGGAGCCGATACGCTGACTGCGCAGGCGAGTAAAGGAACAGTACTCGTAGGGTTAGGGGGTAACGATACACTCAATGGAGGTACAAGAAACGATTTATTGATCGGGGGGGCTGGTGTTGATACGATCTTCGGGAATTCGGGAGATGACATTTTGATCTCGGGATCCACCACTTACGACACCACGCCAATTTCTTTAACGCGACTCAGTTTGGAATGGAATTCCACGCGATCTTATGCGGATCGCGTACGTAACCTTCGGCTTATTGCTCCCGGGCCTAGCCGGCTCAATGGTCCAGACTACCTCAACGGCGTTGTCGATGGTGTTGTCGACACCGTCTTTGCAGATACGGATCCCGATAGTTTAACCGGTGGTAGCGGACTTGATTGGTTCTACGGTACAGCGGTTGAAATTCTTGATTGGGGCGTAGGAGGCGTAGAAGATGTGAACTAGTTTGCGACGATCGATGGAGTGAATTTATGGGCGAATAGGTTCGTTTCAAACAAAAAAAGGTTCATTTCGACCTAACTTGTGTGTTAACTTAGAGTGATAAAGACCGACTCATTCTCAGGGAGAATGCGGTCGAGATTTCCATTGATATGGCATCACCTGTTGACAATGACCTGTTCATGGATCCTTTCCACACTCGATCCACTCTATTAGTGAGAATACGAAATCCCGATGACCACGCTTCTTGGGTGGAGTTTGTGGATTTGTATATGCCTTTGTTACATGCGTATGCGTACAAGTTAGGATTTCAAGACGCCGATTCGGCGGATGCAGCTCAAGAGACATTATTGCGTGTGGCCCAAGCCATCTCTACCGAAAATTATCAACGCGAAAAGGGAACTTTTCGAGGTTGGTTGTTTACGATCCATCGAAACACCCTAAGGCTACTCGCTACGAAATCGAAACGTCAACCGGCTGGTACTGGGGATACCGACATGGTTCGATTACTCCAAGAACAGCCAGATCGCGAGCAATTGGATTTATGGGACACCGAATATCGCACCAGGTTATTTCATTGGGCTGCACAAAAGACCAAGCCATGGTTTCAGGCCACAACGTGGGATGCTTTCTGGCGAACCAGTGTTGAAAACCAATCGGTGACGACGGTTGCGAATGACCTAGGGTTGAGTGTCGGAGCTGTGTACATTGCTCGGTCACGAGTGTTATCAAAGATACGTGAGGAAATTCAAATAGCCGAGTCTTGGTATGACCAGCCCGAAACCCGTTGATGACCAAACGTTGTTCGACCTTCTTGAGGGCAAGCTGAGCGAGTCCCAAGAGCTCGAATTGGAACATCGTATCGCTAATGATCCAGTGATTCGCAAGCGATGGGAAGAACTTAGCGGATCTAGTTTTTGGCCTATCGGTAGCTTTCCACCTCCCGAACCGGTTCAATCCTCTGCTCTTTTAGACCGGATGGAAAGACTCCAAGGTAGTCAAGGTGATTTCGACCTCTACCCTCATGATTTCTCTGAGGAAGCTCAATCCGAAGAACAACGCATTGCAAAACTTAATTTGGAATTAAGGGGTTTTCGCGCACTTCGCGAAGTTGGTCGAGGGGGAATGGGTATTGTCTATGAAGGGATCGATGAGACGTTGCAACGCCCTGTGGCGATCAAAGTTCTCAAACGGGACTCGATGGGTGACAAATCACCGTCTGAAGTACAACTGGCCAAAGAGCGGCTGATTGCCGAGGCTCAAGCGATTGCGTCTCTGCAACATCCGAACATTCTTTCTATCTATAGTATCCTTTTTTGTTCGGGAAGTCCTGTACTGATCGAAGAATACGTCGATGGTCAAACCCTTAGGCAACTCCTTAAGAATCGCGGGAAACTAAGCATCAATGAAACGATCACGATTGGATCCCAAATCGCCCAAGGGCTTCACGCTGCTCACAACGCGAAAATTATTCACCGCGACTTGAAACCAGAAAATATTTTGCTCGCCCGTGACTCCCTTACCGTTCGTATTGCTGACTTTGGGTTAGCAAAACGTGAGGATAGCTCTTCACTTACTGGTACTCATCTTTTGGTCGGAACGCCATCGTATATGTCGCCCGAACAAACGCTCAAGATATCGATAGATCATCGTTCTGATCTTTTTAGCCTTGGCGTACTTTTATATGTTATGCTCACTGGTGTTTCCCCGTTTGATCATAGCGATGTGTTTGTTGTGCTCGATAAAATCCGCCATCACCAAGCTCCCTCGGTGAAAGCTCTTCGGCCAGATACTCCAGCTTGGCTATCGGCACTTATCGAAACTCTCCTCGAAAAACTGCCTTATCAACGTGTACAAACTGCTGAAGCTGTTGCCAATTCCCTGATCTCTGGCAAATTCCCTACCCGTGTTCACGCACCGCATACTCGTTTTGGTCCATGGTTTCTGGGTGCCACCGTTTTGTTGACCCTTCTTGGTTTGTCCCTATCCTACCTTTACTTCTCCCGTACAGCTCTCTCCCCAACTTCGATTGCTCCTAGCAGCACAGACGTTGTTTCTATTGATGGTCATGAAACCAACTATGTTACTGTCTCGGAAGCGATCGAAGCCGCTAGCGACGGAGATACAATATTTATTGGTTCTGATCTTTCAGAGAGTGGGATCCAAGTTCGAAACAAAAAGATCACCTTAGCAGCTAAACCTGGGACCAAGCCCACCATACGCTTTCATGATCCACTTGCTCGAAATGTAAGCTACTTCTTACGCACAAATAACGATCTTACCTTGCGTGGACTGAAGTTTGAGTGGGATCCTCCCGCGATGGATGTCAAATACGAAGATGGCCAATTCCTCAACATGATTTCGACCGATTTCGATACTGACCTACTCGTGGAGAACTGCGAGTTTTCTTCCAGCATTCAAGGCACGGTGTTGGGCATTGGCGGCAATGCTACGATCCTTCAGTCCACCTTCTTGGCGGATTCTTTTGCTATTTGTTCTTTGATTTGCGGCAATCAAGTCCGCGTTGTCGATTCCCTGATCGATTCCAAAAACGGTGTCGCTATGACCCCTTATTCTTCAGCGAAAAACTCCGATGGTTATTCCCGGATTCGTTTTGAACGTACTTGCTTCGTCGGCGAATCGGCTTTGAGTTTCTATTGGAACCGACCTTTTTCGAATGGTATCGAAGTTACTTTCCATAACTCTGAGTTCCGTACCGGTAATGTGCTCACCATTCAGCGTTCCGGAATTCGCGTTCCTGCTTGGGAGTCACCCGAAGATCTCAATCGATTCGTGTACCGTACGTTCAACTGGAAAGAAACAGATTGTATCTACCACAATACTCCACAGTATGTCGCTGGACGACTCACTTTGAATGCTTCGAAGGACTTCCTTCCTATCACCAATTTGAAACAATGGAGCGACTTCTGGAGTGCTGATCCAAACGGTGGTTCGTTTGTTCAAGGTTCATCCTTGAAATGAATGACTTTGCTTCTAAAGAAACAATTGCAACAGTCGTTCGTCTAGCAGTGAGTCCGCCACAAACTTGCATCCTTTGAAATTTCCTTGTTTGGTATGTCTATTCGGTACGCTTACCACGTACGCCGTTGCAGCTACACCTGCTTTGGTCCCGTTTTCGCTATCTTCGAGGACCAACATATTCCCTACGTGAACCTCTAATTTCCTTGCCGCTTCTTGGTAGATATCCGGATGCGGTTTTCCTTTTCCTACCTCGGCTGCTGTTAGAACAAACTCAAATCGATCGTAAAGACCTACTTGTTTCAATGCCTTTTGTGCAAAGCTCTTCGTGGAACTCGTAGCTACGCACTTTGGCAACCCTTTGGCTTCGATTCTATCTAGCAACGACTCTACTCCTGCCATCAGCATGAGACGTTCTTCCAAGATCTCTTCAAATATTTCATCCGTTTCTCTTTGGAGATCCTGCCACGACTCCAGCAAATTTTCTGCTTCGATGATTACGCCAAAAGCTTCTGGTGCTGGCAATCCAATCATCTTTTGTCTTACGTCTTCCCTATAAACCTTTCCCCTCCTCGACAACAGAATCTTACCGACGTCTTCGTAGAGATCTTCGGTGTTGATCAGCAACCCATCCATGTCAAACGCTACTGCTCGAATTTCTTCTATCACTATCCCTACCTTGAAAACCTGTTACTTGTTGTCGAACGCTGTTTTTACTCTTCTCAGTTAACCTACTCGTCGGATACCTCTGTTGATTCCCTTGCCGTTCCCTAACCGATTTTCTACTGATTTCGCCAAGGACCTTACACGTTATCCACAGCGAACTCTCACCGTTTTGGTGCCTTTTCTCTTGGCTTTTTTGGTAGTCCGCGAGGCTACTGACAGTTCGCTGCCAGTCTCTACAACTACAACAATATTTTAAAATATAGAATCATTAGAAAGCTCACTTCCTTCGCATGGTCCAACCGTCCGGAAGGACGGCATCCTTCGTAACGATGCTTATTCCATCACGGACGTAGCAGGGGGCGAAGTCATCGGAATCGGTAAGACCTAAGTTATTGACGACTTGGACATGCCGGCCTATCCGTGCGTTTTTATCGAGGATAGCCCCCTCGATCCAGCTACCCGCGCCGATACCAACGCATGGGATTCCATCTTTGGCTTTGCGTTGGACATCCGCGTTTGTTTCCATGTAGTCAGCACCCATGATGATGGTGTTTTTGATCGTCACACCTTCGCCGATCACGCATCTTAAGCCGATCACGCTATTTTCGATGATCGATCCTTTCCCGATTCGGCAGCCGTCAGCAACGAGAGAGGAGTTGACGGTAGCACCATCTATAACGGTAGGGGGAAGAAAGCGTGGGCGTGTGTACACAGGGTTATCGGCGGAGAATAGATCGAAGGGTGGATTCGGTTTCGTCAGGGATAAATTGGCTTCGTAAAAGGCCTTGATCGTACCGATGTCTTCCCAGTAATCGTCGAAAAGATGGATTTGGACTTTTCGAGACCGGATAGCAGCAGGAAAAACTTCTTTACCAAAGTCGCTGTAGTTGGTTTTGTTCAAGACATCGAACAGCAGATCTTTGTTGAAGATGTACAGTCCCATGCTTGCTAAACAATCACGACCTTTTGAAGGGATGCCTTGGGCGTCGATCCATTCAGGAGTCATCGCCACCATATCGATTTCCTCTTTGGTTTTTGGTTTTTCTAGAAAACCTACGACGCGACCGGTGTCATCGCATCTCATGATTCCCAGAGCATGGGCAGCGGAACGGGCGACGGGGATCGAGGCGATGGTAACGTCGGCCTTGGAATCGATGTGGGTTTGGAGCATCTTGCGATAGTCCATGCGATAGAGTTGGTCACCAGACAGGATAAGCACGTATTTACAGTGTTGATCATCGAAGTACTGAAGGTTTTTTCGAACAGCATCGGCGGTGCCTTCAAACCAAGCGGTTTCACTTTCCATCGTCTGTTGGGCGGCGAGCAGTTCGACAAAGCCCCCGTCAAAATTGTCGAATCGATAGGTTTGGCGAATGTGTTGGTGGAGGGAGACGCTAAGGAACTGAGTAACTACATAAATTTTATTGATACCGCTATGAAGGCAGTTACTGATAGGAATATCGATAAGTCGGTACTTGGAGGCCAGAGGGACGGCGGGTTTAGCCCGTATTTTTGTCAGAGGGTACAGACGAGTACCACGACCGCCCCCTAGAATAAGTGACGTAACGCTTTTCATGTCCAAATTCGCCATCGAAGTCTCTCCCGCACGAGTTTCCCTGATCATCAAGGTTTACCCAACCATTTTAGCATGCGGAAAGACGTTGAGCCCATCCCATTCGTATGAAACCAAACTGGATAAACAAAGCTACTGTAGAGGAAATCACCAGGGAATTGGTGAGTTTTGACACGGTAAGTCATCGTTCAAACCGGACGATTAGCGAAACCGTAGCATCTTGGCTTGAGGAGCTAGGTTTTTCGGTGGAGTGGTTGGAGTACATCGATGTTCACGGGGAAGTCAAAGTAAGTTTGGTGAGCAAGCGAGCAGCAGAGAGCAGCGGGAAGGGATCGGAACGTGGCGTAGCGTACATGGCGCACACGGACGTCGTGCCAGTGGACGACTGGGATACTGGGTTTAGTGGACCTTTTGACGTCGTGCAGAAGGAGGGACGACTTTACGGGAGGGGAACGTGCGACATGAAGGGATCGCTAGCGAGTGCCTTGGTCGCAGCAGGGCGAATACCTAGGCAGGAGCAAACAAGCCCTTTGTATTTTGTAGTGACAGCAGACGAAGAGATAGGGATGCAAGGTGCCAAGCAGGTCAACGAGACCTCCAAGTACTTTGAAGAAATGGTTCAGTACGACAGTTTGGGTATTGTTGGAGAACCTACGGAGATGCAGGTAGTGCATGCTCACAAAGGGACGCTAGGTTATATCGTAAGATCACGAGGGGTCAGTGCACATACGAGTACCGGAGAGGGTATCAATGCGAATGACGCGTTGATACCGATACTGGCGAGGTTACAGCAGTTAAAAGAACTGACACTACGAGACGCGAAGTATCACAATCCGTCGT
>JBIJCS010000408.1:0-4717 GCA_044344575.1 Pirellula sp.
CAAAGGACGATCAATGCGAAAGTGCCCGTAATGTTCATGCATCAATGCATCGATCGGCTCGACCTCGACATCTAAAGTCCCAGCGAGCGCATGCATATTGGTCAAGCTAATGGTCGCTTGATACGCGCTTTGTAACGCCTCACCAGATACCCGGCGATAACAAGCCGGACACTGACCGTCCCGACCTGGAACAATCGTGAACTCATAACCACATACGCAGTGATACGCATGCTCTGGGGCTATCGGTAACTCGACGTTCGAATCCATTTCCAACGGGCTCTTCTCCATGCATCGCATTGTACACTCTGCAGCGGCAATTGCAGTGCCGCCTCTATTGCGGTTCGACGCCCCCTAAGGAACAATACACACCCGAAACACGTCTTCCGAAGCCCAAAACACTCGCATCTGCCAGCCATCCAAATCATGTTCTTCGACGAAATCCCTGAAAATCACCCAACGCCCTCACTGATCGTCGATGCGGCAATCGTCGAAAAAAACCTTCACAGGATGCAATCTTACTGCAATCAACACAATCTCCAATTGCGTCCACACACGAAAACGCACAAGTCCGTGGAGATGGCCCGTAGACAGATAGCCCATGGTGCCGCTGGCTTGACCGCGGCAAAAGTTGGCGAAGGGGAATGCATGCTCGGTGCCAACCCTACGCTCTTCCTTGCCTATCCCGCAATCGGCAAGAATCGGCTCGAGCGACTCGGCGAACTCGCCGCTCGTTGTATCGAACTTGGGGGCTCACTCTCCGTCGGTATCGACTCCCAGTCCGCTGCCGAATTTCTCGCCGATACTGCACAAAGACGCGGCGTACCTATCGGTGTGCTCGTCGACCTGGATGTGGGCTTCCACCGAACGGGAGTCGAATCCAGCGAACAAGGAATCTCGCTGTGTCGACAAGTCGCCTCGACGAAAGGCCTCGTCTTCCAAGGTGTCATGTGCTTTCCCGGGCACATTCTCCCCAAGGCCGACGATGCCGCTTGGGCTCATTACTCGGAAAGCCTAGCCAAGGTTGTCGATGCCCTCCGCGCCGATGGGATCGCTGTCCAAAGAGTCTCCGGTGGCTCAACGCCTACGGCCGTCGAATCCCATCGCAATCCCTACCTGAACGAGATCCGTCCCGGTACGTATATCTATAATGACTTGAACGAAGTAGCCCTCGGTGTGGCAACCCTTGAGGATTGCGCTGCCCGAATTGTGGCAACTGTCGTCAGCACCCCTACATCCTCGAAATTCATCCTGGACGCAGGAAGCAAAACCCTATCCAGCGATCGAAATTGTGTCGATCCCGACGGAGGTTTCGGTCGAGTCCTGGAATTTCCCTCAGGTAAAATATCCCGATTGAGCGAAGAACACGGAGAAGTCATCTTGCCAGAAAACTACTCCGGTCCTCGCCCTCAAGTCGGACAGCGTGTGTGTCTCATCCCCAACCATATTTGTGTGTGCGTGAATTTGCAAAACAGTTTTTACCTTGCTGAAAACGGTCGACTCACCGAACACCGCGTCGATGCTCGAGGTCTGCTCACTTAGCCCTCTCGCCACCCTCCAAAGCGCATCGCTATCCATCCGCATATGAACGTTTCCATCCTCATCCCCGCCTACAATGAGCAAGCCACTATCCTCAAGGTTCTGCGGAAACTCGTTGAACTCGAGATCCCCTTGCATGAAGTCCTTGTTGTCGACGATGGTTCAACCGACGGAACGGCGGAAAAAGTTCAAGCGTGGCTCGAACAATCTCATGCATCGAATCAACCCACAATCCGGTTAATTCGCCAACCGAGCAACATGGGGAAAACCGCAGCCATCTCTCGGGCAATCCAGGAAGCTACTGGAGACATCGTGATCATCCAAGACGCAGACCTCGAATACGATCCGATCGAAATACCCGGCGTCATTGAACCAATCCTGATGGACGTCGCCGATGTCGTCTACGGGAGCAGGTTCCTGGTGAAAAAGGCCTCCCGCGTTCTCTACTTCTATCATTACCTCGCTAACAAGTTCCTCACGCTCCTGAGCAACTTACTGACCAATCGAAACATGTCCGATATCGAGACTTGTTACAAAGCATTTCGACGCGAAGTCATCCAGCCCCTAAACTTAACTAGCCGGGGCTTTGGCATGGAAGTTGAAATCACCGCTATGATTTGCAAAACAAAAGCCCGCACGTACGAAGTTCCGATTTCCTATTACGGTAGAACCTACGACGAAGGAAAGAAGATTGGGCTCAAAGATGGAATCGCAGCGATTTGGTACATTCTGTATTACAATTTAATCGCTCCGTTGACCGTACCGGGGCAATCCTACATCAAAACGGTCAACGCGTTCCTCCATGAAAACAAACACTCGCGATCGAACCATGAGCACGCGTAACCACTCCCTCTTTTCAGATCATTCCTAAACGCAATGCGATTCGAAATACATCCCAACGACTGGCTGGCTAGCCCCTGCGATGCACTCGTACTTCCCATTTCAGAAAGCTGGAGCACATCCCCTAATGTCCTCGCACTAGACCGAGCCACCCAAGGCTGGTTTCGCAAAGTGATGGAGAGTGGCGAAGTTTCCACCAAACCAAATAAAGTTACATCGCTCATTGAACCTCAAGGGATCCCAACGCGTCTCCTGACCCTTGTGGGAATTGGCCCGGAAGCAACCTCGAACTGCAATATCTTCTTCCGTGCCGCAGGTGCCGCAATGCGAACCCTGGCCAGCAAACCACGCGGACGCGTTCGCTTTGCTGGCTTCGATTCCTCACCTCTTCTCGTCCGCGCCGCAATTACCGGCGCGATGGTAGGAGCACAGGGCCAAGACCTATTCCGCGCTGAAAAAACCACCGTAGCCCCCGAGATCATCGAATGGTGCGGTTCCAATGAATCTCAGTTATGGGCAGGAGAGGCCATCGGTAATGCCGTCAACCTCGCACGCGACCTAGTCAATCAACCCCCAAACATTCTCTACCCCGAATCATTCGTCGAACGCGCAAGGCAAGTTGCAGAACTAGCTGGATTCCAAATCGAAGTTTGGGACAAAGCGAAACTCGAAAGCGAAAACTGCGGCGCGCTCCTCGGAGTCGCACGCGGATCCGTGCGGCCACCCGCTCTGCTTATCCTTCGATACCAAGGTTCCTCACCCGACTCACAACCCCTGGCCCTTATCGGAAAAGGGGTCACCTTCGATAGCGGCGGATACTCCCTAAAACCTACCGACTCCATGCTCACGATGAAATGTGATATGGCCGGCGCCGCTACCGTCCTGGGAATCTTCCAAGCCGCCGCGAAACTTCGTGTCCGAAGAAATCTCGTCGGTGTCATCGGACTTGTCGAAAACCTCGTCTCGGGCGATGCCTTCAAACTCGGCGATGTCCTTCGTGCCCGCTCCGGAAAAACCATCGAAATCCACAACACCGATGCAGAAGGACGACTCGTTTTGGCCGACTGTATCGACGTCGCTTTAGAATCCAATCCGGCGCAACTCATCGACTTCGCCACCCTTACCGGCGCTTGCGTCGTCGCCCTCGGAAACGATGTCGCCGGACTGATGAGCAACAACAACGCCCTCCAATCCGAAATCCAATCGTTCACCGAGAAATGTGGCGAATTCACTTGGCCACTTCCCATGCACCCGTTCTACAACGAACAAATCACAGGCAAAATCGCTGATATCAAAAATGTAGGTGAAGGGAGATGGGGCGGAGCAATCACCGCCGCAAAATTCCTCGAGGAATTTGTCCAAGCCAAGCCTTGGGTTCACCTCGATATCGCCGGCCCCGCATTCCTCGATTCGCCAAAACCCTGGTGCGATGCCGGTGGCAGCGGCTTCCTCGTCCGATCCTTTGCAGAATGGCTGCTCGCATGAGCACGATCCATCCTGCCGGTGATGATCCCACTACCCCCCTAGCGGATCAACAAACCGAAGAGCAAATGCGCCGTCAATACCACGAGCTCGCAGAACTCGCCGGTTCGCTCGCTCATGAAATCAAAAACCCACTCTCTGTGATCCACATGAACGCCGAACTTCTCTCCGAAGAAATCGAAGAGAGCCAGTGGCCCGGCAAACGCCGCGCCATCGGAAAAGTGGAGATGATCAAACAACAATGCCACCGCATGGAAAACCTCCTGCGAGATTTCTTGCGCTTCGCAAAAATGCAAGAACTCGAAATGAGCGTCGGCTCGCTCAATGACCAAATCCAAGCCGTCCTGAACCTGTTTCAGGCTCAAGCCGACAAACAAGATATCCACATCAGCAAATTCCTCGATGCTGACCTCCCTAATATCCGACTCAATAGCTCTGCTCTCCAAGCTGCCTTGATCAACCTTGTAAAGAACGCCATCGAAGCGATGCCCGAAGGCGGAGAACTCATGATCCATACATTCTCCCTCCCTACAGGAGTCGCTATGGAAATGATCGACTCCGGTTGTGGTATGGACGAAACCACCGCTATGCGGATGTTCGAACCGTTCTACTCCACCAAACCCGAAGGATCCGGACTAGGCTTGCCAACCACACGCAAAATCGTCGAAGCACACGGCGGTAGAATCAACGTGCAAAGCGAAGTCGGGCGAGGTACAAAATTCAGCCTCGAATTCCCAACCCCCATGCGCATCGCCAGATCCACTTCAACAGAAAACGCTGTCCCCTCTAACGCTTCCTCAGAAACCACAAGGTCGGGCTTTTGAAGTTCCCCTCGTCAGTCCAACATCTCACCTCGTAA
>JBIJCS010000501.1:0-3702 GCA_044344575.1 Pirellula sp.
TTCTCCTCCTGCTCTTCGTCGTGTCCAACATAAACCAGTAGCGATAAAATCCCCTGATCGCTCAACACCAAATCGACTGCCTTCAACGCTCGAAGTGTCGATTCAGGTCGCGTGACAATCGATTTGTCACCATGCGGCAAATACCCCAAATTGAACATCGCGCAATCGATGTTTACCAAGTTGCGATCCGACATCAATCGGCCCAACTCGGCATGGTCCCCCTCGACGCATTCGACCCGCTCAGAAAGCCCCAAAGCTGCCACTCTCTCTCGCGTTCTTGCAATCGCCAAAGCTTGACGATCCACTGCAAGCACCCTTCCACTACTCCCCACACACTGCGCCAAAAACACAGTATCGAACCCATTTCCCGCCGTCGCATCCACCGCAATCGCGCCCTGACGCAACCACGGTCGACACAGTTCTTGTGCCTCAACCGTAAAATGCATCCGCAACCCCCTTCGGATAGGAGCCGAGAAGATCAAACCGCAACGCTGTCCCCTTTAGCTCCTCTATCGCCTCTCCCAATTGCACTGTCTTGCAATGCCCATCCAACTCTACAAAGAAGAAATATTCATTAGGGGTTTGCGGGACAGGAAACGACTCGATCCAAGTTAAATTGATCCCCTTCTGCTTGAACAGCATCATCACATCTGCCAATGCACCTGGCCGGTGCGGAACTCGAAACAACAATGAAGTCTTGTCGCTTCCCGTCGGCTCGGGCTGCTCTTTCCCAATGATCGCAAACCGTGTGGAATTGTAAGGGTTGTCCTCAATCGAATTGCACAAAACATCCAAGCCATACTCAATCCCCGCCTCCACCGATGCAACTGCAGCAACGCCAACCTCATCTCTTGCCATCCGAGCCGCCTCGGTCGTGCTCGAGACTTCTTTGAGCACTACCCCGGGTAAATGCTCCACCAACCAACGTCGACACTGCGATAACGCTTGCGGCTTACTGCAGACCACTCGTATCTTCGACTTCTCACACCTCGCCAGCAAATTGTGATGAATCGCTAAGTGAACCTCACCGCAAATCTGCACCGGTCGCTCGATAAATGTCGTCAACGTATCGACAATCCGACCATCCGTCGAATTCTCAATCGGTACCACCCCGTATGTCGCTTGCCCACGATCGACTTCCTCAAATACAGCCCCAATCGATGCTACACCTTGAAGCAACCCACTCGATCCAAAAAACTTACATGCTGCCAAATGACTGTAAGAATGCTCCGGCCCTAAATAACCAATACGCTTTGACCTGTACCCCAACGCATGCGTCGCACCCACAACATGCGCGAGGATCCTGCGAACCTCCGCCCCTAACTCCCCTTCGAATGCACCTGAACCCATTCGCTCAATACGATGCTGCTCTTCTAACAAACTGATCTCTTCCCCACGAACGCATTCCTTGGACTCCTTCACCAATTCCTCAATCCGTTGAAGAACCAAGTCCGCGATCCGACGGTCGATCTCCTCAATGCGACCGCTCCTCTCCCCCTTTGGTTGAATCATGACAAGCCCGTTTGCTAAATCCCATCTCTGGTTACTGTCAAATTGGCTGAATTCAGGCGCACCACAAGATTCAACCAGCCACTTTCCTCGAAAAAGAGCAATCCCAAGTCATTATACGCCATGAAGTTACGCAACAAAAGCCCTGCTCCTTGCTCCCTTTGGCACACAGGTTGCATACTTCGGTGCTGTCCAAGGAAGAGAAGCAAGTAAGCGATTCTCGACTCGGGTGAGCTCAAGCGAACATCAAGGCTCCCCATAGCCATCGAACTTCGGTTACTCTTCGAAAACCAGCACCTTCACTACTCATCGTTTCACGATCCTCAAAGCTTCACGGAGAAACCAAGCTATGGCGACAGGCGAAAAAATCATCGGAATCGACTTGGGAACTACCAACTCGGTGGTTGCCGTGATGGAAGGCTCCGAAGTCAAAGTAATTCCCAACGCAGAAGGAAACCGCTTGACCCCCAGCGTCGTGGCTTTCACCGACAAAAGTGAAACCATCGTCGGCGAACCCGCACGCCGTCAAGCCGTGACCAACCCACGCCGAACCGTTTCCTCCGTGAAGCGATTCATGGGACGACGGCACTCGGAAGTCGAGTCTGAGGAGAAGATCGTTCCGTATCAAGTTGTCGGTGGAGCGAACGAATACGTCAAAGTCCAAATCGGCGACCAGCAGTACACTCCCCAAGAAGTCTCGGCAAAGGTTCTCCGCAAGCTCAAGGAAGCGGCCGAATCTTACCTTGGACACCGCGTGTCAAAAGCTGTGATCACTGTTCCGGCCTACTTCAACGATGCTCAGCGACAAGCGACCAAAGACGCTGGTCAAATTGCCGGACTCGAGGTGGCTCGGATCATCAATGAACCTACCGCTGCCGCCCTGGCCTACGGTTTGGACAAACGTAAAGATCAGAAAATTGTTGTGTTCGACCTTGGTGGCGGTACCTTCGACGTCTCCGTTCTCGAAGTCGCTCTCAGCGGCGACGGCGATGATAACGCAAGCAAGATCTTCGAAGTCATCAGCACCAACGGTGATACTCACCTCGGCGGCGATGACTTCGACCAGGCTCTCGTCAATCACGTAGCAACCCAATTCCAAAAGGAAAACGGGATCGACCTACGCAAAGACCCCATGTCCTTGCAACGCTTGCAAGAAGCTTGCGAAAAGGCCAAGAAGGAACTCAGTTCTTTGCCACAAACCGATATCAATCTTCCGTTTATCACGGCGGATGCCTCCGGTCCGAAACACTTGCTCGTAACCATCACCCGAAGCACGTTCGAAGGATTGATCGACCCGCTGATCGAACGCTGCAAGCAACCCGTGCTTCAAGCCCTCCAAGACGCGAAGCTAAAGCCAGCTGAAATCGACGAAGTCGTTCTTGTCGGTGGATCCACCCGCGTTCCTAAAGTGCGTGAAATTGTCAAAGAGATCTTCGGCAAAGACCCGCACCAAGGGGTTAACCCAGACGAAGTCGTGGCGGTCGGTGCTGCAATCCAAGGCAGCGTCTTGTCCGGTGAACGCAAAGACGTTCTCTTGCTCGACGTTACCCCTCTGACTCTCGGTATCGAAACCGAAGGTGGGATCCTCACTGCACTGATCGAACGCAATACGACAATCCCCGTGGAGAAGAAGCAAGTCTTCTCGACCGCTGCGGATAACCAAACGGCAGTAACGGTCAGCGTCTACCAAGGTGAACGGAAAATCGCCGTTCATAACCGTGTACTCGGTCAGTTCAACCTCGAAGGAATTGATCCTGCACCGCGTGGTATGCCTCAAATCGAAGTTAAATTCGACATCGACCAAAACGGCATCCTGAACGTCTCCGCGAAAGATCTCAAGTCCGGTAAACAAGCCAGCGTGAAAATCGAACAGTCAAGCGGCTTGAGCAAGGACGAAATCGAACGCATGCGACGCGATGCTGAGATGCACGCCGATGAAGATCGAAAACAAGTCGAGTTGGCCGAAGCCAAAAACAGAGCAGAAAACACCATTCACGCGCTCGAGAAAGCGATCGCTGAGCAAGGTGACAAGCTCTCCGCCTCAGACCGCGAACCTCTCGAAGCCGCGATCAAGAAGGTCAAAGATAGCTTGGGCTCCAACGACGCGGAAGCGATCAAGCTTGCAACGTCGGAACTCGAGCAAACCGCGAATGCCTTCCGCTCCGCGTTCACCTCGCAACCTCAGCCAAACGC
>JBIJCS010000193.1:0-8429 GCA_044344575.1 Pirellula sp.
CCAGGAGTTTGCGAGCAGGAATGGTCGCGATGATTCCGAACGTGATTCCGGTGGTGTTCATCTTTGGATTAATGGGATGGATGGGGATCGCCATCGACATTGGATCGATGATGACAGCGAGTATTGCACTGGGAGTGGCAGTAGACGACACCATCCACTTTTTGTCATGGTTCCGAGGGAATGTTCAGACGATGCGAGACCGGCGTGCTGCCATTATTGCTTCGTACAAGCAATGTGGAACACCGACATTGCAAGCCGCGTGTATTTCCGGGTTGGGGTTGAGCGTTTTTGCGTTCAGTACCTTCACACCGACGCAGCGGTTTGGTTGGTTGATGTTGACGATTCTGGTTGCGGGCGTGATTGCGGAATTGGTGCTGTTGCCGGCGATATTGGCGGGACCATTGGGTCGGGTTTTCGATCCGAGTGGTTCCAAGTACCATCCGTTAGCAAGATTTTTCTTGTTCTTTCGGCACAAAGTTCGTCGAAGATTTGACGGCAAGCACCAGTCGGAGAGTGGGACTGGGGATGGTGAATTGCAGAATGCTGCCTGAAGAGATCGTGGGGTAGTTCCAGAGTTGCCCAAAGGCTAGGCTGGGATTTGCCAGGATGCGAAGCTAGACTTTTGTAACTTTTACCCTTGGAAATCTTCCCGGTTCCGGCTAAACTTTTGGCCCCTTGGGGTGGGCTTTTTCCGCCTCATCGTCCCAGCATGGGGGGCGAACAAGAACGGGTTTTTCCCTGACGCGATGGGTTCGTCCCTGAAGGATTCGATTATGACCAAGCAAAAAACGCACAAATCCACGAAGAAGCGATTCCGATTGACAGCAACTGGCAAGGTCAAGCACCGCAAGTGCGGAACGAGCCACTTGGCGATTGCCAAGCCAGCGAAAAAGATCCGTCAGTTGCGAGGAACGCGAGTGCTTGAGCCAAACCTCACGCGTGCGATTGTTGACGCATTGCGTGGCAACAGCTACTAGGCTTGGGATCGGGAATTGCTCGTAAAGCGAGTATTTTTCGGTCACAAGTGATGAGACTGGCCCTGTTTTTAGAACCAAGCATTTGGGTAAAAACGACCGCAGCAGTTTGGGCCAAACCTTAGGGGTCAGCATGACCTCTCCCTGCGGTGACCTGAGATGCGATACGTAGAGTTAGTGAAAGAGCGATGAGAACAAGAAAAGGATCGGCACGTCGTCAGGCGAAGCGTCGATTGTTTCAACGAGCGGAGGGTTACGTCGGTGGACGTCGCCGTCTGTACCGAACAGCAAAAGAGAACTTGGTCCGTGCGGGCCGGTTTGCGTACCGCGACCGACGTCGTCGACGCCGAGATTTCCGACGTCTTTGGATCACCCGTTTGAACGCCGCAGCACGGCTTCATGGTTTGCGTTATAGCCAATTCATTGCTGGATTGGTTTTGGCAAACATTGAGTTGGACCGCAAGCAGTTGTCCGAGATGGCGATCAACGATCCAGCAGGATTTGAAGTGGTAGCCAACACGGTCAAGGCAGCTTTGGCCAAGCAAGCAGCTTAGTCGACATTGGCTTATTTATGGCTCTTGATTCGTTCTATTCCGCGATTGACGGTATGCTTGCTGATGCGCAAGCGTACCTTCAGGGGGTTGATTCTCCTGAGGGTGTTGAGTCCATGCGGATTCAGTTTACTGGGGCGAAGAACGGGGCTTTGAAGTCGATTCAGAAGTTGCTCGGGACAGTTGCGGCCGAGGACAAGCCTGCGGCTGGGAAGCGATTTAACGAAGCCCGTGAAGCGATCGATCGGATGCTTCTCCAAGCTGCGGAGCGTGCAGGCGGGAAGACGAAAGCGTCGACGGGGCCATTGGTTGATCCAACATTGCCAGGGCTTCGGCCTCGGATGGGAGTGCTTCATCCGATCACCCAGACGTTAGAGCATCTCAAAGAGATCATGGGTCGGCTTGGTTTTAACGTAACTGAGGGGCCTGAGATCGAGGACGAGCGGCACAATTTTGTGGCTTTGAATATTCCAGAGGATCACCCGGCTCGGGATCCGTTGGATAATTTCTATTTGTCGGCTGCGAAATCGACTACGCCATCGGGAGGCGCGAGGCTTTTGAGGAGTCAGACTTCCACGGTGCAGATTCGTGTTATGGAATCGACGCCGTTGCCGTTGCGAATCATTTCACTGGGGCGAGTTTATCGGCCAGATGCACCGGACGCGACGCACTTTCCGATGTTCCATCAGATGGAGGGATTGTGGGTCGACAAGAACGTGACGATGGCCCAGCTCAAGAGTGTGTTGCGACTTTTTGCGACGAGTTATTTGGGTGGGGACGTGAATGTCCGCTTTCGCCCCTCGTTTTTTCCGTTTACGGAGCCGAGTGTTGAAGTGGATTATTGGTGGAATGGTCAGTGGATTGAGTTTGGCGGAGCGGGGATGGTTGATCCGAATGTGTTTCGGGCGGTTGGAATTGATCCAGAAGAATGGTCTGGATTTGCATTTGGGTTAGGTGTCGAGCGTCTTTGCATGCGTCGATTTGGGATAACCGATATTCGCGATTTGTATCGCAGCGACGTACGTTTTTTGCGTCAGTTTGCGTCTTAAAACAGTCCGATCTTTTGCACACGGGTGCGACTGCGAGTTTGAAACATGTTGGTCTCATGGGAATGGCTGTCGGACTATGTCAAGTTAGATGCTCCGTTGGAGCAAGTGGTAGACAAGTGGGCATTGTCGGGATTGAACCACGAGAGTACGGAGTGGGTGGAAGGAGTACCGGTCATTGATTTGGAAGTGACCAGCAATCGCGCGGATTGTCTTGGGCATATCGGGGTGGCGAGGGAAGCTTCGGTTTTGTTTTCGAAGTTACTGACCATTCCGCAACCGGAATTTGCGTCAGTCAGCGAGAAGGCGAGTGCAGTTGTAACGGTTGAGAATCGATTCGAGGATGCTTGTTCGCGCTACACCGCGCGGGTGATCCGTGGGGTGAAGGTAGGACCGAGTCCGGAGTGGTTTGCAAAGCGACTTCGGAGCATCGGGGTCAAGCCGATCAACAATGTGGTGGATGTAACGAATTATGTGATGATGGAGATTGGCCAACCGTTACATGCGTTTGATTTATCGCGAGTATCGGGTGGAAAGATTGTTGTCCGTCGAGCGGTGGACAAGGAGTCTTTTGTCGCAATCGATCACCGCACCTATTTGTTGGATAGTCAAATGGTGGTGATTGCAGATGGGCGAGGACCATTGGCTCTTGGCGGGGTGATGGGTGGGTTGGAAAGTGAGGTTTCGGAGAGCACCGTTGATTTGTTGATTGAAGCGGCATCGTTTGCTCCGATGTCGATTCGACGTGCTGCTAGGAAATTGAAGCTTCATTCTCCTTCGTCATATCGGTTTGAGCGACGCATTGATCCGAATGGATTGGACTGGGCATCGCGTCGGTGTTGTCAATTGATTCAACAGTTTGCGGGTGGTGAAGTTCTCGAAGGGGTGGTCGATAGCAAGCAGGGCGAGGAGATGGGTGCGACGGTTTCACTTCGCAGAGCCCGTGTGCGTCAGGTGCTTGGAATCGAAGTACCTTGGGAGCAATCCAAGCGCATTTTGGAGCAGCTTGGGTGTGAGGTAACGGCGGCAACGGAATCAGAATTAAGTTTGGTCGCACCGACTTATAGACAGGATTTGACTCGCGAGGCAGATTTGATTGAGGAGATCGTGCGTGTCGTTGGATATGACGCGATTCCTGAGGACGCGATGGTACCGATGGTTTCTTCGGCTCGTCGACCGAAGGACATCATGATGGGAACGCTCCGCGCGGTGGCTTGTGCGGCGGGTTTTGATGAAACTCTCAATCCGAGTTTGATTGGTAAGGGGGCCACGGATCGGATATCGCCTTGGTGTGCTCAGGACCCTTTGGTAACCGCCGTGCCGTTGCTTGAAGGTGCGGCAGTGCTGCGTCGCTCGCTGATCCCGAGTTTGATCGCAGCGCGATTACACAATCAGTCTCAATCGATTCGAGACGTACGGTTGTTTGAGACCGCGAATGTCTATCTCCCGCAGGGGGAGGGATTGCCGAAGGAACAGTTGAATTTTGGATGTATTGCAGAGAGTGATCCCAGATTGGTTCGAGGCGTCTTTGAGGAATGCTTGGGGCGGATTTGGGGAAGTGGCGGTGAAGTGATCGAAGAGCGAGTTGTCGAGTTTGACTTTTTGGAGCGGGGTACCGGGATCGCTTGGTATGTCGATGGTGCGATGTTGGGTTGGGTTGGTAGTCTTTCCAAGTCCCTTGCGCAAGGGAGCAAGATCGATGGTGCTGTTGCGATAGGGGAGTTGGATTTAGACTTGCTTTTATCGAGGGCGGTTTTGGTACCTCGGCTACGCGTGTTGAGCCCTTACCCAGCGATTTTGCGGGACTTGAATTTTATTGTCGACGAAGCTGTACAATGGCAGGGTTTGAGAAACACGATCGAGCGTGCGGCAGGAAAGTTGTGCAAAGAAGTAGTGTTTCGCGAGGTTTATCGGGACACGAAGAAAGACGGTGTGGGTAAGAAGAGGATATTGTTAACGTTGACGATTCAGAGCGATGAGGAGACGTTGCGTGGAGAGCAAGCGGATGTGTTGGTGGCGAGCATCATTGCGGCTTGTCAGGGAGGGCATGCGGCACAGTTGTTGGCTTGACATAATATTTTTGCATCACACGGGTGGTGGGATGGTGTCAGATGGGAGTTGGATTTCTTTCGTGGCGGGTACTAGGCTTGCCATTGTTTTTGATGACGGTAGGGATACTGACCTCGTTTGGAATAAATCGCGTACGCGAGTATTGGTGGTTTGAGCAGCAAGCGAGTGAGATCACACGCGAGACCCATCTTTTGTGCCGAACTCTTTCGGTTGCCTCGAATCGTACGGGTTGGTTGGATTTCGTAGAGAGTTTCCGGAAGATGCATTTGGGGGAAGTAGAGCTGATCTCCAGTGATCGTTTGGGGGAGGGGGAACGCAAAGGATTTGTATTAACTCCGATCGAGTGGATTTCGGAGCCAGAGCGTTTTTATAGGCTTCGTTGTCGCCAACCGATTGAGAAATCAGATGGTGATGATTCGAATATAGACGAAGCGATGATGGATTGGATGGTGGTCACGCGGCGTGTACAACAACCGCGAGATGGGACGACGAGGCGTACGTTTCTTTTTGGTGTGTTGGGTTTTTTGTTTGGAAGTATAGGCGTATTTTGGCGTTTTAGAACCGAGTCCAAGATCGACTTGATCTCAGACAGCTTGAGTGAGATTCGAGCGAAGAGTCAAAAGGGGATTCCACGTCCAGAATTTTTGGGGATGTTTCCCCATGCGATGCGTTCAGATCGGTTAGGTAGAGAGGTGATTGCGCTGTGTGATACGTTGCATCAGAACGCCTTTAGTTTCAAGAGTGATGGGGAGCCGTCCGATGCAATTTTGGCGGCGATGCCTGTGGGGATATTGGCGTTCGGACCGGAGTTGCGCATGAGTTTTGCGAACCGTGCTGCGGTACGTCTGTTGAATCTTGGAGAGAGCATTCAGGAGCACATTCCGTTAATCGAGTTGATTCGACAACCGAAGATTTTGTCTTTAGTTCAAGATGTTCGCAGTGGTGGTATCTCGCTTGAGTGTGAATTTGAAACCACCGATTCGTATGGTTCGACGGTTACTTTGAAGATTCGTGGGCATACGATAGTACAAGATGGGAGTGGGTCTGGAGAGGGAGGTACCGTTCGCAAAAGTTTGGGAGCGGGGCGTTCGAATAAGGAAGTCGTCGGTCAGAGTCCTCCGTCCGTTTTGTTAGTCATCAGTGACGAGACGCGACTCAAGCAATTGGAGAACTACCGCCGCGACTTTACGGCAAATGTATCGCATGAATTAAAGACACCTTTGTCGGCGATTAAGGCTTATTCGGAAACCTTGTTGATGGGGGCGTTAGACGATCCTGATGCGAGAATTCGGTTTGTCACGAGCATAGGGGAGCAAGCGAATCGGCTCGAGCAGTTGATCCGTGGACTGATGCAACTTAGCCGTATTCAATCGATGCCGGAGAAATTGGAACTCGTTGAGATTCGTCTTGTGGATATCGTAGGGTCCGTCATTCGAGAGCAATCGACGGTAGCGGAATCGAATCAAATTATGGTGGTCAATCATTTGGCGTCCGAAGAGATGCGTGAGCTCGACCCGGTGGTCTTGGCGGAGCATGATGCGCTTAGAACAGTCTTTGGAAATTTATTAAGCAATGCGATCCGGTACAGCAAGAAGGGTGGTAAGGTAGAGGTTGGAATTGAAGTCTTGGAGGATCGCATTGATTTGTTGGTTGTGGATTATGGAATAGGAATCCCGGCGGAGGACATCAATCGAATTTTCGAGCGTTTTTACACTGTCGATAAAGCTCGTTCAAGGGAATCTGGCGGTACTGGTTTAGGGCTTGCGATTGTCAAGCATTTGACTCATGCGATAGGTGCAGGGATACAGGTCAGTAGTACATTAGGGAGTGGTAGCACGTTCCGCGTGTCACTGCGTCGACCTGAGTGATTCAAGTCTTCGTCTCGACGTTGAATGGGGCTTTCATGTCGCTCCTGCGTTGGACGCGGATTGGTGATGCATTGCAAGTTGTTCTGGATGTGTTGTGGTAGAATGATCGAATTGCGATTTGTAATTCCGGCAGTGTTGAAGGCTATGAAGTGGAGTGACCAGCGTGAAACCAACTTCGAAATCAAAATCGAGCAAGGTACAGAGAATTCAGCGTCGTGGTTTTCTCGGGAGTTCAGCGGTTTTGGCAGGGGGCTATTTCATCGCGAATTCGAGCGCTCGTCGGTTATGGGCTAAGAGTCCCAATGATCGACCGAGAGTAGGAGCGATAGGGTTGCGGTATCAGGGGACTGTGATTGCGAATCAATCAAGATTCTATGGTGATATTGTTGCGGTTTGCGATGTTGATAAGCATGTGCGGGAGCAGGCGAAAGCATCTTTTGGTAGCACTCCTTATGCATGCGAAGACTATCGTGAGTTGTTAGCGAGAAAAGATGTGGATGTAGTGACGATTGGGACGCCGGATCATTGGCATACCAAGATGGTCATTGATGCTTGTAAGGCGGGCAAGGATGTTTATTGCGAGAAACCTTTGACCTTGACGGTTGATGAAGGGAAGAAGTTATGCGAGGTGGTCAAGCAAACGAAGCGGGTGGTACAAGTTGGTTCATGGCAGCGAAGCGATGAGCGGTTTCGCATCGCGGCTGAGTTGGTCCGTGCGGGTCGGATTGGCAAGGTCAAGACAATTGAAGTGGTCTTAGGAAAGAATGCGACCGGTGGTCCTTTCCCGTCGGTTCCGGTTCCCAAGCATATTCAATGGGACTTGTGGCAGGGGCAGACTGAGGATGTTCCATATGTCGAAGAGCGTTCTCACTATACGTTTCGATGGTGGTGGGAGTATTCAGGTGGTCAAATGACGGACTGGGGGGCACATCATATCGACATAGCACAGTGGGCAATTGGATCGTTCCCTGTGAAGTTTGAGGGGAAATCCCGAATGCCGGAGGGTACTGGGGGCTACAACGTTCCGATCGACTTTGAAGCGAAGGTGACTTATGCAAATGGGACCGAAATGATGATTCGAGATCACGGAGAGAATGGCATTTTGTTTCAGGGGGAGCGAGGGCGCATCTTTGTGAATCGCGGCAAGTTAACAGGGGCTCCGGTCGAAGAGCTGGGCAGTTGGCCCTTGCCCAGGAGTAAATGGCAATTGTACAAATACGATCACCCGGATAGACCGTTGATGAGTGGAAAGCTGGAAGCGATCATCAATCACATGGGGAACTTTTTTGATTGCATCGAGTCGCGCCGCGATCCGATTTCGGATGTAGTCAGTCAGCATCGCAGCGTGTCGACTTGTCATTTGGCAAACATCAGTTTGCGTTTGGGACGCGGGATAACATGGGATCCTGAATCCGAACAATGTATCGAGGATTCTCAAGCGAATGCGATGCTTAAGCGTGAGCAGCGTGCAGGCTATGAAATTTGAGGGTTCTATTGAATCCTTTTATGTTGGATGGTTTAAACGGGAAGTAGGTTGGGGGTTAGGGCTCCCAATGAGGGGACAATCAAGTCTGGTTTATAGGCATAGCGTGCGAGGTCTTCGATGCGTGTTCCGCCGCTGAGGACGAGGACGGTCTTGTATTCCAATTGAACTCCCCCGAGAATATCCGTTTCCATCGTATCTCCGACAACGACAGTTTCATCGGTGGATAAACCGAGTTCTTTGCGGGCTGCTCGCAGCATGATTGGGCTGGGTTTTCCCACGCTAAAGGCTTTTACGCCAGAAGCCGCCTCAAGCATTGCGACGATGGCACCGCATCCGGGTCGCAGACCGGATGCGGTGGGGCAATTCGGATCGAGATTTGTGGCGATCAGTTTTGCTCCTCCGAGGATCATCCTCAGTGCCGTTTCCACCATTTC
>JBIJCS010000194.1:0-8413 GCA_044344575.1 Pirellula sp.
GGCCTTCGTTGAGCATATCGGCGGGGACCATCTTTTCGTTTTTGCGGTCCCAGCCCATCATGCGATTGGTTCGCCAGCTTTCGTTCGCCATATTCACAGCAACCACGCCTGCTAGCCCCAATTCGATAGGGCAGTTGAGAGGTTCACCGTTGCGGATATGGTTGTGTAAGTTTGTATGGTGAAGGTTTTGATCTTCGCCACCGGTCTTCTTGTGTTGACCGAGGACTTTGCCGTCAGGGTCTTTCGCAACCCAGCCTTCGTTGTTGAAGAAAAGGGTTCCGTCGTATCCACGGATCAAGTGATCGACGCGGACGCGATTGCCCATGGTGCCGAGAACATAGACGGTCATACCGCGAGGATATTCGCAGATCATTTCGACGTTGTCTGGTAGATCGCGACCATCTGGCCATTGCCAAATACCACCCATGCCAACGACGCGGCGAGGGTACAAGAGGTTGCAAGCCTTCATGATTCGCGTGATGCGGTGGATGAACAAGTCAGTGCAGATGCCTCCGGAGTACGCTGAGTAGCAGCGCCATTCGAAGTAGTGGTTAGGGTTCCAATCGATTTTCTTCGCAGAACCTAGCCAAGCATCCCAATCGAGGTCGGCAGGTTTTGTTTTATGTTTTTCGACAAGGTCAGGTTCTCGCCATGGTCCAGCACCTTTGGAATAGCGGCGGACGTATTCGATCTGCGCTTGAAGGACGCGGCCGATCATCCCGTCGGCGATGGCTTTACCTGCCGAGATATAGCTATCGTCGGACATCGCTTGCACGCCGACTTGGATGGGGCGTTTGGTTTCTTTTTGTTTCTTGACGACTGCTTGGGCCTCGGGAATCGTGTGGGTCAGAGGTTTTTCGCAGTAGACGGCTTTGCCGGCTTCCATCGCATCGATGGTCATGGTCCAGTGCCAGTGTTCTGGGGTTGCGACGATGACGTAATCGATATCCTTGTGTTCGAGGAGTTTGCGGTAGTCGGTTTCCGCGTGGTCTGCGTTGATGGTCGCTTTGCCTTCTTCGGCGCGGGTCTTCCAGCAGTCTGCGACGCAGACGGGGTGCAGGTTGTTCTTTTCTTTGAGGTTGTTGATGACGCCCATGTGGGCTTTGCCGATTACGCCTCCACCGATCAGACCGACACCTAATCGGTCGTTAGCACCGAGTACGCGACCGTAGCTTTTTGCGGACAATTGTGTGGCACCAGCAGCGGCAACGGTGCTTGCGGCTGCGAGGAAGGTCCGACGTTTGAGCCCTTGGGATTCGGTTCGGTTTGTTGGCGAGGGTATGTCATGACTCATAGAAGGTTCCATGGGAGGGGGGGAATATGGTGGGAAAGGACTATCGAGCATAACACTCGATGGGGTTCGACGCAAATATGAGAATGGGTTGCGTTCGACGGTGCCAGAAGGACGCGCATTCTGAGAGTGGGCGTTTTAGAGATTTGGGCGTCGAGGGGAGGGGGCACGGGCGACGCCCCCGCCTCTCACTTAGTAAATTCGTTTTTGGGTGAGAAATGTGCACAACAAAATTCCCGTGAGGGGTTTTTTTTGGGAACTTTCTTTGAAAGCCGCGCATCTGGATAAGCAATGCTACTCCAGCGGGCGGTGTGAGGATACTTTTGCTGATACATTGGGGTCAACCAGCCCTGAAAGTCTGCGTAATTTACTAGACCCTACTGGGGTGCTGGTTCATAATTTGAGACAGCTTGTCTTGGTGCTGGGTAGATGTGAAGAGTTGGGGAAGTTTTCCGGTTGCGCTAGGTGTGTGGATTGCGCGGAGTTCGACGGTAGCTTCTTTGTTTTCCTTCTGCTCAATTCCATTGCAGGCTTGGAGTTTGAACTAGCTTTCCATAGGTCATCGCGCTGAGATCTGTTTGGATCGAAGGTGGGTTGTTCGATGGCATTTGTTTTTTACTTTCTTGGAACATGCGAATGAGAAGTGATCATAGTCGATCGAGATTTCGGAGGCTCGCCCGCCGCGCGGTGGTTGGGTTGAGTTTATTGTCGGGATTATTGTTACCGGGTTCCATCCAAGGGCAGGAGCAGGGACCGGAGTATCCACCGTTTGACAAGGTGGTGGAGGGTTATACCAAGGTGGAGTCGAAGTCTCCGGATCGGGGGGCTTTGTGCAAGCTTTGGACGCGTGAGAAAGATGGCCAGGTGCTCATGGAGTTACCGAAGGATCTTTTGACGAAGAAGTACTTTATTGCGTTGACGGTCAGCAGTGGTGACAAGTTTGCTGGATTGCAGGCGGGTGACTACTACGTCTATTGGCGGATGTACAACAAGCGTTTAGCGTTGATTTTGCCGGAGTTAGAGATTCGATCGAATGGCGAACCGGAATCGAAGTCTTCGGTCAAGCGCTTATTTACAGACACAGTCTTGTTGGACATTCCGATCGTGACGATGGCACCTCAGGGTGGTCCTGTGATCGATGCCGATGCTTTGTTTGTTGGGAATGCCTCGAAGTTCTTTGGGCCGAGTATTCGGGTTCAGGATCCGCAGTTGACCAAGATTGTCAAGGCGAAGCCATTTACGAGGAATACGGAATTGGCTTTTGAGGTTGTTACGGCAGGTGGAAAGTTGCAAACGATTCACTATTCGTTCAGCGAAGTTCCGGAGGACACGGGATATCGTCCGCGTAAAGCCGACCAGCGGGTTGGCTACTTCGTTACGAACTACACGGACTTGGGTAGTTACGATGACGACAAGAAGCGGGTGCGTTACATCACGCGTTGGCGATTGGAGAAGCGTGATCCTAGTTTGAAGGTCAGTCCACCGGTGACACCGATTCGTTTTTACATCGAGCACACGACTCCTGTTCGATATCGTCGTTGGGTCAAGCAGGGTGTTGAGTATTGGAACAAGGCATTTGAGCAAGTTGGATTTTCCGATGCGATAGAAGTGTTGTATCAGGATCCTCGATCACCGGCGACGATGGATTTGGATCCAGAAGATGTTCAATACAACTTCATCCGTTGGCTCAACAACGACGTTGGAACAGCGATTGGACCTAGTCGCGTTCACCCGATGACTGGTGAGATTCTTGACGCGGACGTTGTTTTGACCGACGGTTGGATTCGTCACTTTAATTTCCAATTCCATGACATGATGCCGGAATTGGCGATGGAAGGGATGAGCACTGAAACGCTAGCTTGGTTGGGTTCCCATCCGAACTGGGATCCGCGCGTGCGTTTGGCGCCGCCGGACACTCAGAAGCATTTGCAAAGCCTTTTCGCGCTGCAATCCCAGATGCCGCATGCTGGGCATCCGATGACCAAGTTGGATTCGAAGTTAATGGGATCGAGTCCTTTTGATGGGCTAGTGGGTCGCACGAGCCAAGTCAACGGATTCTGCAATGCGATGCATGGCAAGCAGATGGAGATGTCGATGGCTCGTTTGGCTTTGGACTTGATGGATGAAAACGGCAATTTTATTGCTGAGCAAGAGGGTGCTGCTCCTGGTGCGAAGCCTGAGGACAAGAAGCCGAAGGAAGACTTGCTCGATGGGATGCCTGAATCGTTTATCGGTCCATTGTTGGCGGAACTGGTCGCCCACGAAGTTGGACATACGCTTGGTTTGCGACATAACTTCAAAGCATCGAGTGCATTGAGTCTCAAGGAGATCAACTCGAATGCGGTCAAGGGTCAGAAGACCATTGCAACTTCGGTGATGGATTACATTCCGATCAACATGCCGTACCAGCTTGAGAGTGAGACGCGTGGCGATTACACCATGATTGGAATCGGCCCTTATGACTATTGGGCGATTGAGTACGGCTACACGCCGGAAGAGGGCAAGTTGCCAGAGCTTCTTAAGCGGGCCAGCGAGCCAGAGTTGCAGTATGCGACCGATGAGGACACCAGTGGGCCAGACCCGTTGGCGCGACGTTACGACTACTCGAAGGATCCATTGGATTACTGCGAGAACCAAATCCGATTGGTCAAGCTGTACCGAGACCGGTTGCTTGACAAGTTTGTCAAGGACGGGGATAGCTGGAGCAAGGCTCGTCGTGGATATGAGTTGACGCTTGGGGAGCAAACGAAAGCGATCAGCATGATGGCAAACTGGATTGGTGGTGCTACGGTGAATCGTGACAAGAAGGGTGATCCGGGTAATCGTCAATCGTTGGTTCCAGTCCCTGCAGAGCAACAGCGCAAGGCATTGGATTTCGTGATGCGTAATGCATTCCGCGACGATGCGTTTGGTCTATCTAATGCTATCCTCAGTCGGTTGACTGTTGACAAGTGGATCGATGAGGGAGTTCGCTCGATGGGTGAGTCGACCTTCCCAGTCCACGATCGTATTTTGGGTATCCAAGCCAGTGCGTTGACGATGTTGATGAATCCGACGACTTTGCGTCGTGTTTACGACAATGAGCAGTTGGTACCACGGGATCAAGATGCTTTGACATTGCCAGAGATGCTTGACAAGGTTCAAGGAGAAGTTTGGTCCGAGGTGGGTGCCGCGGCTGAGGGTGAAGCGAATGCTCGCAAGCCTCGCATCAGTTCTTGGCGTCGCAGTCTGCAGCGGGAATACTTGGATCGTTTGATCGATTTGACGGTTCCTGGTTCTTCGAGCAACAAGCCGATCACGAGTTTGTCGTTGATGAAGCTCAAGGAGCTCAAGCAAAAGATTGATGGTGCATTGGCGAACCCCGCGGGTTTGGATGCATATACGATTGCTCACTTGACCGAGTGTCAGCTTCGAATCACCAAGGCGATGGATGCGATATACGTGTACAATCAGCCAAGTGGTGGTGGAGCACCTCCATTGATGATTTTTGGTCAGCCGGTCGGTAGCGTGGTGGCTCCGAACGGGCTTGTTCCTGCGGGAGCACCAGCTGCTGGATCCTACGTGCCAGAGGCGGTACCTGCGAGTGTTGAGCCGACATCTGTGGAACCTGCTACTGTTCCGTAGGGATAGCCATTCGTCGAACATTAAGACTGAAAAGACTGCTGTTGGAACGATACGATTTCGACAGCGAGAAAACGGAAACGACCGACAGGACTCCAGGGTGATACCCGGAAGTCTTGTCGGTCTTTTTTATTGGCAATTCGGGGGGAGGGGGAGATTGGGGTAAGGGTTTGACGGCGAGTCCGAATAGTTTGATTCAACTTCTCGATTGGTTTGTGCCGAAGATTCCTTGTAGTCCGGTGGCGTTAGGCCCTTAGGACACCATTGAACTACTGTATCCTTGGGGGGAAACATGATACGTAAGGCACTTTTCGTGGCTGCCATCGCTTTGGTCGCCGGACTTTCGACAGCGTCAGAAGCGGACGCGCAGCAACAGCAGCAAGCCTATGGCAGGTCGTGGGGTGGGGCAGCGAGTAGCCGCGACTACGGTCGGTTCTATCATTATCCCTACGTTTACTATCCACAGAATTTCTACGGCAACGAGTATTATCGTAGCAGTGATAGTATGTACTATCGCTATGCGCCTGAGATGCAGATTCCTGTGTACAATCGTCAGTGGCACAACTATTACCCGTCGAATCGTCCGTATCACTGGGGTCATCACTTCATCCTGGACGTATTCTAAGCTTGATCATTGCACTGGGTCTTGCCGATCATCCGGATAGTGATTCATAGCATTTCCAACCGCGGAATGTGCCATGGCGCGTGAAGACGTCGATGGTGGGTTTCGCGGTCGGTTTTTTGGGATGTATTTGGTTGTTTTAGTGACTGTCGTTTTGAAGTCTCGTGAGGGATTGAGCGTGGACCGTTTCACCACACCCTACGTGACGGAGAGGAAGTCTTCGATATAGTCGGCGACGATTTGTTGGAGGCTTAGTGGTTGTGGCAGGCCGAGCTTAATGGCCCGCGAACCGTCGATGGCGACTGGCCAACGATCGACAATGTTTTGAATTCTTGCGTCGGGTGTTTCGACGATTTTCCCTAGGTTGGTTGGTAGTCCCGAAATTGCTTGTTGGGAGAAGAGTTGTTGGGCTTGTCGTGGTGTGACGCGCAGGGCGGGCAGTCCCACGGCGCGGTCAGTGCCTAAGCTTTCGGGAGCGATGTTGTGCAGAGCGATGAGGGAATCGATGACGGTGCGGTAGCCGGTCATAGGGTGTGGTTGATCGAGGTGGACGGGTAGTAAGCAGTCTTGGCCATGCAGTGGTTCGCGGAACATACCGCTGGCCCATGAGGAAGCTGCCGCGTTGGGTTTACCGGGTCGGATGATGACGGTTGGCAAACGAGCGGATCGGCCGTCGAAGAAACCTTTTCGTGAATAGTCGTTAACGAGTAGTTCGCAGATGACTTTGGTCATCCCGTAGGTTGTTTGGGGTAAGGTTTTGGTGAGGTCGGAGCAGGGGTCTTGCATGGCGGGCCCGCCGAAGCAAGCGATGCTACTAGCGAAGACGACGCGGCAGGAGTTTCCTATGCGTCTGGCGGCTTCGAAGACGTGCAATCCTCCGTGTAGGTTGACATGGATCGCGTCGTCGAATCTTTCTTCGCATTCACCGCTGACCATGGAAGCGAGATGGAAAATAGCGGTTGAGGAGCAATTTCTCGCAGCGTCTGCGACAAGTGAATCGATGAGTTCTTTGTCGGCAACACTTCCGACGACACGTTCAAGCTTGGGTGTGTAGCGATTGTCGTCATTGGCTTGTGGAGCGTGAGGGCGAGGGAGGGCAGCGTCTAGAAGGATGATGTGTTCGATGGGTTGTGCGATCCCGAGGTGGTTGACAAGCCCTTTTTCTTGGAGAAGTTTTTCGCATAGTTGGTGACCGAGAAAGCCACCTCCGCCGGTGATGATTACGTTCATGATAACTGAGTAGTGGGTCTTATGGTGTGATTTGAAGTTGGTTGAAAATCGTCGAAATCGTTTTTTTCAGAGCGGCTGAGTCGAGGAGGCGTTATACTTCTGGGACGTTATCGTTACGACAACCGTTGTTGTCCGAGACAAGACGCATCTGTACCGACACCTACCGGGGGCTATTGGGTACAGTTCCGATTCTCAAGACGTGCAGTTTACCATGTTTCGATGGAGATACATCGAAAGCTTTTCACCGACGGTGCTTCGGGTACTGTTGATAGGGATGATATCGACCGTAAGCCTTGGGGTATTTGCGGATTTAGTGTCACCATGGTTGCATGCGGATTGTGTGGTTTGTTCGCCGGAGGTTCTTGAAGAGTTTGCTTCGGACGCCGAGGAGTTGTTTGAGGAGTTTACGGATCGTCTCTTTGTAGAGACTTCGTTTCTTGTTGGGAATCCTGATACGCGTTGGACGCGTTTGCCGTACGAATTTTGCACGCTTGATTCCGACGCTGCGTTGTTGGAGTTGCATCAGCAGCGTCCGCCCCCTGATTGGAAAGCTTTTCCCGTTTAGTCATCGAGTGCGATTGCACCGAGGTTTGGGTTTGCGTTCTTTCTGGCAATTCAGGGTAGTTCTATCGTGTCACAGCAACAATCCGAGATGATCCCGCGCGGCGACTTGCAGGGATTCACTCGTTATATCCAAGAAGATTTCGTCGCCGGATTGATGGTGTTTATTATTGCCTTGCCTTTGTGTTTGGCGATTTCGTTAGCGAGTGGATTCCCGCCTATGGCTGGGATCATCACTGCAGTTGTCGGTAGTTTGTTGACCACGTTCATCAGCAATTCAGAGTTAACGATCAAGGGACCTGCGGCTGGATTGATTGTGATCGTCTTGGGGTGTATCAAGGACTTTGGTGGGAATGGATTTGCAGATGGGCAGATCACAGCGGAAGACGTTTACGCGTATCGGTCGGCGTTAGCCGTTGCTGCGGTGGCGTCTATTTTGCAGATCGTGTTTGGATTGTTCAAAGCCGGGATTCTCAGTGAATTTTTCCCGAAGTCAGCCATTCATGGAATGCTGTCGGCGATTGGAGTGATCATTATTGCCAAGCAGATTCCGATCGCTTTGGGTGTCAAGACGGACTTGCAGGAACCCTTTGAGTTGCTTGGTGAGATCCCTCATTTTCTTACCGAGGCGAATCCGGCGATTGCAGGGATCGGACTGGTGAGTTTGGCCGTATTGGCAACTTGGCCATGGCTCAAGAAGCGGTTGCGAGCAGTATCGGTGGTTCCTCCGCAGTTGGTAGTTTTGATTGTAGCGGTTTTGATTGGGTTGTATTTCAACTTACTACACAAGCACACGTATCATTTGCTTGGTCATGACTATGAGTTGAGTGAAAGTCATCTTGTACCATTGCCGCAAGAGATGTTTGGGATTTTCAAGCAGGTTGTTACGCCAGAGTTTGGCGCGTTAACGAACTGGATCGCTTGGAAGTGGGTTTTGATGTTCTTCATCATCGGGACATTGGAGTCTATTCTCAGCGCGAAAGCGATCGACGCGATTGACCCATGGAAGCGTAAGACCGACATGAATCGGGATGTTTTGGCGGTTGGATTTGCCAATTTAGCGGCTTCGTTGTTCGGTGGATTGCCGA
>JBIJCS010000195.1:0-8402 GCA_044344575.1 Pirellula sp.
CGAATCGTTAGTGATTGTCACGGCGGACCATGGACATTTTTTTCATTTGGTCAAGCCTGAGGCGATGATTCCGGAGGAAGCATCCGTAGGTGGGCAGTGACCGCGTGGTTGGATAGAGCGTTGGCAATGTCTTTAGGCGGCTTTGACAGCTCTACTGTGTTTTGACCATTCGATCCAGGACTTTACTCGATCGCGGTCGGGGGGATTTCCACCGCGAAGGAATCGTAGTCCTTGTTTGGTGCTTGCGATGCGGATGATCGCGTCGTAGAGGAGGTCTGCTTTGGCTTCTGCGACCGATTCAGCGGTACGGAATCCGGCGGCGACGAGTAGTTGTGCGTCTTGGCCTCGCAGGTTTGGGATTCGGCAGACGAGCATGGATTGGTTTTGCCAGTTTTCGACGACGGATTCGGAAACCGTTTTTTCGCCGAGGGCTTGTGCGACTTCTGCTGGAGCGGCACCGAGCAGGTCACCGATGGATTTGACTTCGATCGCATGGAGTTTTTCTGCCATTTTCGGGCCGATGGTAGGGGCATCGACGACGGGGCTATTGAGGTCGAGATAGAATTTCCAGACCGAGTCGGAGCGACCGGGGTGGATTGTAAATTCTGAGACGCTTTGGCCGGCGTCTTCTCGGACATCGGGATCTTCGTCGGATTCTGGATCGGGATGAGCCATCCGAACGACGGTGGTTCGGTTATTTTTTCGGTGCAGTTTATCCCAGTTGAAATCGAGCGTTTCGCCGTCGGCGAGGGAGTGGATACCATGTTGTTGGTAGACGGTATGGATCCATTGGCGCAAGCGAACGAGTTCGCCTCGAGAGGCTGATTTGCGGAGCATGCGTCCGGCTTCGGTGGTGAGGAAGCGGTGGACACGTTTGGCAAGGACGAGAGGTTCTTGCGCGGCAAGTTCTTTGGAGTTGGTAACACCGCAAGCGACCAAGACGCGTGCATCGAAGGCTCGCATTTGGGGGACTTTGCACATCAGTTCAGCGACGCTGAGAGTATTCTGGATCCATTTTGGTCGAAGGCCGGTGACGTTGACGAGTCGATTGAGTGGCATTGCGAACAGGTCACCGACGCGGTGTGCACCGACGGATCGAAGGCGTTGGAGCGTTTCGGTTCCCATGCCGGGGAGAGCGTCAATCGAGCTTTCTTCGGCGAGGTAGTAGGTTCTACCGTTGCGTTGAACAACGACCGGTTCTGAGGAGCGATGGGTGCGTGGGTGTGCGGAGGTTTGCCAGGGATCAAAAGGTCCTGCATCGCCGAACGATTCGTTTTCGTGTTCTACGGCGAGTCCTTCGAGATGTCGATTGACATCGCGATAGTCGTGAAGTGCATGGAAGCCGAGTGAGTTAAAGGTTCCGGTTTGGTTTCCCATCATCGGGGCTTGGTCGAGGACGGGGTGTAGGCCCAGATCGGTATCGGAGTCGATGACGTAGTGAGGTTTAGCGTAGCGAAGGTTTTCGTGGACACGAGCAACGCTACCGCCATGACCGGCGATACGGCGCGCGATATGTTCATCGGCGGTGATGAGCAAGATTTGCCATCCATCGCGTGAGAAGTTTGCCAAGACGTGTAGGATTTGTTCGAGAGGTTCGCCGCGGAATCCGTCGATCGAGTGTTCGAGCATGAACGGGATGCGTCCGACACGGGAGCGAGCGGACTGAGCGATAGCTAGTCGGATAGCCAGGTCGACGAGTCGTCGTTGCCGAGTGTGTGCGGGGGGTAGTTGCGAGTCGATGGAATCGAAGCGTAGTCCAGCGTTGATCGATTCCGCTTGCAGGTAGGAAGCTTCCATTGCCCAAGCGGGTAGTTGTCGCACAGCTCCGGAGGTAAGTTCGCTGAGGAAGCGTTCAGCGGTGGGGATGAGTGAGCCGCTGGAGGTTCTGCGGTAGGGGGACCTTGTTTGTAGCAGCGATTGGACTTGAGCCAAGCGTTGGTGAGTCTGAGCGCGTTGATTCCATCGATCGATCATCGATTCGGCGTGAGCAAGTTGCTCGCTGAGTTGCGAGTAATCCCAAGGATTACTTCGATCGTTGGATGGAGTGGATGGTTCAGGAGTTTCACGCTGCGTGTTAGCGGGTGTATTGAGCAGTTGGTTGTTCACGAGGATATGTTGCAGATCGGAGCGGAGGCGATCTCGTTCGGAGAGCCACCAGGTGCGATCGTGATCGACGGGATCTGCTTCGCGCAATCGCACGAGCAGGGAGGCTTCTTCTTCTTTGAGTTGTTTGTAGCCTTCGTCGAGTTCGCGACGAGCGGTGCAATGGACACCGAGTTTGCTTGCGGACCACCAGAGTTTTTCTGGGGAGGTGGAACCTAGTGGTGAGCAGAAGATCATTGAGAGCAGGTCGGCGCGTAGTTCATCCCAGCGATGGTCATCGCCTTGGCCTTCCCAAAACATGTTTCCGGAACCGCGAATGCGTTCGTCATCATTTTGGAATGTGTAGGCTTGAGATGTGTTGTTGGTAGTGGGTTGGGTTGGTAGGAGGGTGGAGGTGAGTTGAGCGAGGAGAGGTTTTCCTCCGGCGCAATCGAGCATCCTAAGGTGACCGGATGCATCGACCCAGGTCAAGGATCCGTCGATGGAAGCGAATTCGGAATCGTCGAATTCGCCGAGGGTTTGGCCGCGGAAAAGGAGGCTTTTCGTGAAGCGGGTCAGCAGAGTGCTGTTCGCTGCGAGGGGGGAGTAGATCGCATTGAGACCTGCGCCCAGGGGGCCGACATGGTATTGCGAAGCGGCGTTTTTCTTGTCGATATCCAGACGAACCAAATGCATGGCTTAGACTCCTCCGTGAATCCTTCTTGCCAACAATCCTTGTTGCCAAAAATCCTTGTTACCAATCAGCAACGATTCGGCGAGGGGGGTGCGAATGCGGTCCTCGGCCGGTTGAATGGGTACGATAGCACAGGGAGTCAAGCTGGGTAAATAGCAGAATTTCCGGGAATGGGGGGAACGGGGGCTTTCGCAGTGGGGTCTTGGGTTAGTGTTTGGAGATTGGTTCCCAGATGGCTTTTTGATAGCGGTAAGCGGGTTTGATTGCGACGTCTCGGAATGGTTCTTGGTAGAGGGTGGTGGCGGAGGAGGAGAAGGGCGGGACGAGCCACATCCATTTACCGTAGGGTTCTCGACCTGCATTGTGTTCATTTCGGCAGAATTCGATGAATTCATGGCAGACGTTGTGGTGATCGGCCATTTTGATACTGGATTGATCGAAGGAGTGCAGGACAGCTTCGTGGAGCATGAGCATTGCTTTATCGCGCCAGAGGGTACGGTCGTTTGAGATATCGAGTCCCATCGCTTCTGCGATTTCAGGTAGGAGGTTGTAACGGTTGGTATCGGTTAGGTTTCTGGCGGCGATTTCGCAGTCGAGGTACCAACCGTTGAAGGGTGCGAATTGGTAGAGCATTCCTGCGGCGTCGAGAGCCATATCGCTGACAGCGGGGATGGCGTACCATTTGATTCCGCGTCGAGCGAGCCATGGGTGTTGAGGGTGGTTGATGGGTACTTCGCGTTGGCAGTCGAGGGGTATTTCGTAGAGTTTTGGGGGAGAGTCTGGAAATTGCAGGACGAGGGGTAGAAGATCGAAGTGGGTGCCTTGGGGTTCCCAGCCGAGTTCGATGATTTTCTGGGTGAGCGTGTTTTGTGCGGGGTCCCCTATTTGTTTTCCGGAGCGTAGTCGGAACCCGGCGTAGCGGAGGAGTTGAGGGTTCCAGATGCGTGGCCCGGGGCGAGTTCGGGTGTTTGGGGGAAAGACCGAGATTGCGGGGCGTAGATCACCGCCGTTCCAGGCGAATCGGAGATGATCGAAGAGGGCTTGGGCGATTTCATCGAGTGTGTTCAGGTTACGGCAGTCGCGCAGGTGGAGACCTTTCCAGTAGAGTCGTCCGACGCATTGAGAGGCGTTTCGCCAAGCGAGTTTGGCTGCGAAGCCGAGTTCTTCGGGTGTTTTTTGCCAGGCGTCATCTTCGTGCAGTTGTTGCGTGGCGATTTCGATCCGTTCGTTGAGGTTTCCGAAATGAGGATATTCGGTGTGGAATTCTTTGAGGAATGCGATTGCTTGTTCGCGTGGTGGTAGTTTTGTCGAAACGAGGACATGGTTCTCGAGTGGACATTTAGGAGTGAAGTTTTTGCGGCGCCAGGAGCCTGGTACGTTGCCGCTTCCTTGCCCTCGTTGTGCATGTAGGAAGCTATCGTAGTGCACACGGACTTGGTCGAGTCCTTGGAGTGCATTGCCGCAGGATTGGTTGAAGTCACCGGGGCCGCATAGGATGACTTCGCAAGGCCCGATCAGGGAGATTTTTTTTCGGAGTAGATCTGGGGTGATTCGTTTGGAGTGTTCGGAGCAGAACTCTTCGAGTTGGATTTTGTGATTTTTCGCAAGATCGCGTAGTTCGTGTAGATAAGCAGCGGAGTGTTCGTTGCGGTAGCCGACTAGGATAGTCATGGTTCTCAGGTCGACCAAGCGTCTGGTTGCAGCGATCGCGGGAGTGACACCGATACCTGCGACCACGTAGACCAGGGGGAGGTTGCTTGCGGGGCTGGGGCATACTTCTCCTTCTGGGGAGAAGACGCGCAAGAGGGTGCCATCGGGTGCATCGACGAGCCAGTTGGAGAAGAATCCGCCTTCTTCGATCTTTACGCCGATTTCGTATTGGTGTTCATGAGAATTGGTGAGGGTATAAGGGCGTCCGATCCATGTGCCATCAATCAATGCTTCGATTCGGATGAATTGACCGACTTTTGCGGGTGGTAGCTGCGTATGATCGAGAAGTTGCAAGAACGCTTTGAAGGAGCCGTGTGCGAGGGGAGCTTTTTTCAGTCGGCATAGGTAGACGTCTTGTTTGCCGAAGAACAGCGAGAGTCTACCTTTGCAACCACCGCAGACGCCTCCTGCACCGGTGATTTTGGTAAGGTCATCGATGGTTTGGGCGCGTTTGGCGGCTTGGGAGAGTGTGGAGCAAGTTGCGTTGGTGCATGCGCAGATGACATCAGCGTTTGAGGAGGTGCGCAGGCTAGGGGCTTCGACCAAGATTTGTCCGGTGGAGGTAAAGGCTCTTTTTTGGAGTTCGTTGAGTTTTCCATTTCGCAGGATCAGACTCATCGCGTTTCCCAAGTCGTTCCAGTCGGATGGGCTGCGCAGACCGACGAGTTCATCGTTGGGCGAGACGAGTAGAACGGTTTTGCCGTCGTAGGAAACAAGGGTGTTGGCTTGGTTTACGGCGGATTGATTTGCGACTTCGAGATGAGATTTTTTGGGGAACATTCTCACTCGCACGCGCGATCCGTTCAGTAGGCGGTAGTCGCTGATCAAACAGCTTTCGCCGTCGACTTGGGCGATGCTACGGTAGACGGTTCCGAACTCGGGCAGTTCGTGTGCGGATTCGAGGACTGTAAGGATTGTTCCTGCGGGTCCTTTTCGGTCGGCGTATCCTTTTAATTGTTCGGCATCGATTTCGAGGACTTCGATATCGCTGGCGCTTACAGCGGTTTCGGATCGTGGGGTACCTGCCATGACATCATTGGCGCCGAGGATGAAGCCTGCGCGGATCGTTTCATGGGAAAAGGTCGCACCTGCGCGGAACAAGCTAACGCTTCCGGCGAGGAGGAAATACGCACAGGAGGCTGGTTCGCCGATGGAGAACAGAGGTGTTCCGGATGGGATTTGTCGAATATTGGATGGATCGTTGGGTTGGAGAAGTCGAGCGACTTCGATTTCTTCGGCGAGAGCGACGAGTTTATTTCGAGCGTATTGGGAGGCGAGAACTCCGAGCGTTTGATTTGCAGAGGGGTCTTTATTGAGGAGTTCACGGAACAGTTCGCCGGAGAGAGCGCCGATGTGGCATTCTTCGAGGGTTAGAATGGTGGCGTTACGAAATCTGCGGTCTTGGCGAAAGACTTGTTCGCCGAGGAGAGCACCTGTTTGGTGGACGGCTTCGAGTAATCGCAGTTGTCCGTCGGCTTCTTGGGTGTATACACCGCAACAACCGCTACAGAGGACGTAGAGTTCTTTGGCGGTTTCACCTTCGGAGCATAAGACAGCGCCGCGGGAGTAGCGTCGCAGTTGGAGGGAGTCGAGCAAGCGATTGATTTGATCGCGGTTGGAGCTTTCGAACAATCCAGCGATCGTTTTTAGGACGGTTTTTTTAAGCGATTCAGAGTGGCTTGCATCGAGTAATTCCCAAGCTTCTTTTCGGCGCATTGTTTGGACTTTTGATGAGTGCGGGCGGCATGGTCGAGGCTAGGATTAGGCGCTCGTAACCGATGGTATCATTATGGCTAGTCAACTGTGTTTGCTTCGCCAGAAACGATCCACTCTTTGTCTATGGTAGCGAACCAGAGAGACCGATCCCCCTCATAAAAACAGCCAATTTTTTGATTGGGTAGTTCGACGAGATCTGAGTAAGCAGCTTTACCTGCCTCGAGGACTTGGGCATAGGGCCAAGTTTTTCCGTCATCGAGGCTGAGGCGAATCGTGAGATTTTCACGTTTGCCGCGTGTATTTGGTTTTTCCTTACCTTCGTTATCTCGTTCGATGCGATGGGGGTGAGTAAAGACGAGAGTGCTTGGGGGATTGTTGAGTGCGATCAAGCTTGCCATGCAGATCGGTTCATAGAGTTCGTTGTGGAAGTTCGGATTGCTCCAGCGGGTAGCACCGTTGGGGCTTACGGTTACGATTTTACGATTTGGTTTAGAGACGTTGCGACTGAGCAATAGGACATCACCGTTGGAGAGTTCAGCGGCGATTGATTCGTTGGGGTTTCCGAAGGGAGGGGTATTGGGTACGGCAAGGTCGCCGGCTGTCCAGGTTTGTCCGTGGTCATCGGAGTAGATTGTTGCGCTTGCGGATGGGGCATGATCTCCTTGTTTGCCGTATGCGAGCCAAATTGGAACAATGAGTCGTCCAGAACGAAGTTGGATTCCGTGTCCCGGGCCAGTCGCGATGACTTTCCAGTCATAGTGTTTTCTGAATGGTTCAAAGGTATTCGTTATGTCCACGGGGGGCGACCAAGTTATCCCGTCGTCGAGGCTGCGCATGGAAAAGCAGCGGGCGTAGTTTACGCAGTAGAGGAATTCGATTGCACCGGAAATGCGGTCGACGATGGCGACGGGGTTGTTCACTGTTTGTTCGTGTGCACCGGAGTTTGGTTCTTTTGCTTTGGGGTTTCCTTCGATCCTTGGGCCGTGGTGAGCAATTTGGACAGGGGGTTCCCAGGTCAATCCATCGTCGGTGGAGCGGCGCAAGTGGATTTCAATTTCTCCCCAATCTGCGCTGCCATTGCGGCGTGCTTCGCAGTAGGCCAGGAGGGTGCCTTGTTGAGTGCGAACGATTCCTGGAATGCGATAGAGCGCGATGCCGTTTTGGGCGGGTGCAAACAGTTCGACTTTGGTAGGAGGGGGGATTTTGGAGGATTGCTGCCCGAGGCTTGGGGTATAGGAGAGCAAGCAATAGAGATAGAGGAGGGCGAAGGTTAGTAGCGAATTAGACCGTAGCGATGTAGACCGTAGCGAATTAGACCGTAGCGATGTAGACCGTAGCGATGTAGACCGTAGCGATGTAGACCGAGTGGGGAGTGTGGTTCGGTTGCCGTTCATGAGGCGCGGGATTTGGTGGGGGGCATGGAGTGGTTGATGCGGTTCCCGTATTGTAGGGGGAAATGGTCTGCATTGCGGCGTGCAAGAGCGAGGGTGGATTGCTTTTGGGGATTGCAAAAAAAAAGGCTCCCGGAGGTGAACGAGTCCCAGGGGGGACGGAGGACTACGAGCTACTTTTCCGGGAGCCAAAGGATTGCGATGACTCATTGAGCTAAGGCAGCGAAGGACTGCGAGAAAAATCCGTTCGTCTCGCGAGCCCTAGGACTCTGCGACCACCGAATTCTCTGGATTCGAACGGGGTTCGAAACGCGATAGAGAATCTCGTCATCAGAAGGGGGCACATCCGTGTGCCAGCTTCTGAAAACGTCCTAGGAAGGAAGTGAGGCAGAGAACTGCTGACCTAGTTCGATCGAATTATCAAAGAGCGGACGGTTGAGCAGGGCGATCCATCGCCGTTGGTTTCAACGTCGGGGCAGAGGTTACGAAAAACGGGTTGGTAAGGTCAACATCGATTTGTAGGATTTTCGATTTTTTGAGCAGGATTGTAAGGTCGGTTGTAAAAAGCTCTGTGTTGAGCAAGCGGGACGTGGAGGATTGGCGCAGGATTGCTTATTGCTAGCGTTTCCTTTTGAGAAAGCTTGGTTCGAAATGACACTTTGGACTTGAGCAACGCACTGTATTGGCGATGAAGAATGTTAACTTAGAGAGCTTGCATCGATCGTGAGGTTTTCGGTATAAGGAGAGGGGA
Organism: Pirellula sp.; assembly: GCA_044344575.1. Lineage (GTDB taxonomy): Bacteria > Planctomycetota > Planctomycetia > Pirellulales > Pirellulaceae > JBKCUI01. The sequence continues at coordinate 8,345 of JBIJCS010000195.1, forward strand.
CAGGATCGGAGTCGAATTCCGGGACTTGCCTATGTTGTGAGTAGATTTGTGACCAAGA
>JBIJCS010000196.1:0-8356 GCA_044344575.1 Pirellula sp.
GGATTGAGTGTCAGGAAATTCTGTCATTGGGTCTGTCTCCATTAAGCTAAACCAGTCCCATTATCCACTTCTGACACGAATCGGATGAAATCGCAGCAGTAATTCGTGTACATCGTTCTTGGGTGCCTTCCAGGGCATGTTTGCCCGGGTTATGCATGCCGAGGACGGTTCCACCCTATCCTTGTCTAGAAACTCAGAGTTTCCGAACTTGGGTTATGGGTTTGGAGTGATTTCCATAACCCCAGGGTCAAGAGACTTTGAGAGTCCGGAGAGTCGGGTGCGGAAAGGGAGAAACAGCACCCAAGACGATTCGCGCCTCTGATCGGAGAGACATCGCGATGGGGAGAGTTTGAGAGGCGAGAACTTCGCGAAACACCGCGAAAACAAAGGCCAGAAACGCGAACAGTCCGACGTTTTGAGGCGTCGGCCTGTCGGTATAACCGGAGGGTCAAACGGAGTTTGATTTCCCTTATTCAGTTGAGTGTTTCGATCGCCTCCAAAACCCGGTGTTTTGGAGACGTCGGACACAGAGAGGGGTTTGTCGGAAACGAAATCAAGCGGCTTGGGTAAAGAGTCTCCGAGATTGTCCAAAACAGGTTTGTCCTGCTCCGAAATCTCGATCGATTCGTCATTCAAGTCGCGGTCTGCAGCCACACATCGGTAGATGCCACGCAGCAAAATTTCGGCAATGGATCGAAAGCGAACGGAAGCAGGTTCGTTCGGCTGTTCGCCTTCAATTGGAATAGAGTTAAGGAAATGAGCGTCGATGATTCTGTCTCCATTGGATAGACCGTCGAGGGAACCAAAGTGACATCCCTCCCAGATCTATCTATGCAATTTGTCCGACGCGAGTCTCATTACCCAGCAAAAAAGTTCGACGCCTGAGCTTCTTGCCGACGGCGAATTTGAGGGGAAAAAATAGCGTCAAAAATTTCACAGCAAGATTAGCTGGAACAAGAGAACCGACGCAGTCGTGCTCTGCAAGGATAAACCGCGGATGACATGGCTTACCGAAATAACTCCACCATCAATGGGGTTGAATGGTTTCAGGCAAACCGAATACGAAGGCAATTCCAACGCTAAGCTCACCCCTTGGCCAGTTTTCCGCTCAATCGCGGGAAGCTAAATCGGCAAGTACCGTACGGTCAGTCGCATAAGACAAAAATGCGACCGAGCCATCCGCCTTGGCAAAAACCGCTCCGCCAGGATGGAAGCTCCAATGGTGCGTCGGACAACGGGTACCTCGCTCACCACGCTGAAAGCCTAGGTTCGTACGTCCATCGCATGCAGCCAACAGATTTACTTGCGAAGCACCAGATGTGGGAAAAAGACCTCGAGTACCATTGGTGTAGGTGGATGCAGACCATGCCCCTTGTCCGCCCAGCCATGGTCCAAATCCTTCATCCAAGTCGCTGGGTGGCCGCTCTCCAAACAGTAATGTATTTGAGAGACCGCCGGTGACCTCAGCAAAAAACGTTCGTGGCTTACGCAAATCCAAAGCAAAGACACCATTATCGCGATCAGAACCGGCGACCCCACAGTAATCCGTAAACGCAAAGAGTGCGCCCAAGTCCGGATTAACCAACAAGCCGAGATCTGGGTTGGAAGGACACTGGAGAACGGGAATAGTCGTTCGTCTTTTGGAATTTCGAAGAATGGTAACGCCATTTCTCATTTCCTGAAGTGCCGCTTCAAGAATGGACTCTTGTTCTAGGAAAGGGAGTACCTGCGCTTGCCAGAACATCAACGATGAGTTGTGCTCGCTGCTAAGCGTCGGTGGGAGAAAACGCATGGCTGATTCATGATTATGGAGTGAAAGCGCCAATTGCTTTTGGTTGTTCATGCAATTGGTGCGACGTGCGCTCTCACGGGCCATTTGCACTGCAGGCAATACGAGTGCGATAAGCAACGCGATGATGCCCACCACGACAATAACTTCAATCAAAGTGAATGCAGGCCGACTAAACACAAGCTTTCGAACGTCCACAATTGTCCAGGATTTCATATCGACTTCCCCTTACGCTGCCACAACCAGCCGCCAATAACGGCGGCAAGCAGCAATCCTGAGATTGCCAGTATCCATGTAACCCAAGGTCGGTTGTTCCGCCCAAAGTCAGTGACTGCCAGAGCATCTGGTTCTGGCAAGCCATAGTAACTGAGTCGACACATTCTTCGGTCTAATCGATCTTCAGGGGATATCTCTATAGTGACCTTGTCGTTCGTTTTCACTTCGGTCACCTCAAGAGGAATTCCGAACCCTGCGATCGGAGCGAAGGCCGTGTTTACCAAATGCCGAGGGTAAGGAGTCCCTTTGTGAAAAACGACTTCAGTTGGTAGCAGAGGATCGACAGCTTCGTCAAACACGAGTTCGATGAAGCCTTCTTTCGACTCATCGGTATGTTGGAAATCAAAAATGTGCTTACTGCCATCAACGCGATAGTCGTAGATTTTTAGCTTCCCGGACTTCAACCCACTGGGGATCAATTCGTTGCTAAAGTCAATCGATGAACAGATCGCAAATGGCAGCGCATGGATGTTGCTTCTACCGGCTGGTGGGCTTGGAAAAGTACCCTTCAATTGGCTTTGTTTTCCACTGACATTGATCGTAGCCCCGTATTCATGATTCCACAGCCAAACCAACAGATCTGTTTTTGTTTCATATCTCCGAAATAGATGATAGCCATCTTCGAACCAAGCTTCCGTGGCAACTTTACCATTCTTCGTCACTACGATTTTTCCCATCTTGAGAATGCCTTCCTTGAAGACATTCTCCCACTGATCGATTCTGGAATTGGTGAGAAATTGGCTTCCTGCCTCACACCGCGCTTGCCGCTCGTCATCTTTTCCATCGATCTCGATCGTGTATTCACCCGCTTGTAGCCGGGTAAGTTCATGTGACTCGTTGATCGTAAAACGCTCCAAGGTGTCTTCACCTCTCATAATTCTCACTTGCACGTTCTCAGCTTTACGCGCAATGGCATAAGGTGCGTTATTGGTTTTCAGGAGTAGGAACACACTCGCTACGAGCAGTGATAATGAGATGCCAGCAGCAATCAGCTTTCCAATCGGGGATGGTTTGTAAAAGAACTGCTTTAGCTGTTTCTCCCACTTGTTCGCGCCAGCGTTTGCGGCGTTTGCAACGTTCGAGGGGGAGAGCGGCTGTAACAACTCTGTCACGGTTTGGGGCAAGTGGAACAACGATGGTTGCTGGATGTGGGCTAGACATGCTTCGAGTATGTCAGCGATTTGCAAAGCCGAACCAAATCGGTCACTGGCGTTCTTCTCCATGAGTTTGCTGATAATCGAGCAAAGCCACTCCGGAATATCCGGATTGATCTCGCGAATCGGATTAGGTTCTTTGTCTGTAATCAATCGTAGCACAGCGTAGCTAGATTCAGCTCGAAATGGTGCATGCCCAGTGCACATGGCATACATGACGCTACCGAGACTGAACAGGTCGCTGCGATGATCGACAGTTTCAGCGCGAGCTTGTTCTGGTGACATGTACTGCGGTGTACCAGCCAGTGTTCCGCTACGAGTTAAACTAGCGTCGTCGACGGCGCGGGCTAAACCGAAATCCATCAACTGTACCCGCTCAACGTTTTGATCGAGAAAGATGTTAGCGGGTTTGATATCACGATGCACGATACCCTGCGCATGAGCGGCGGCCAGGCCCTTGGCAGCCTGCATTCCGATCCGCAGGATTTTGCGAATTTCAAGCGGCCCGCTCTCGCTGAGGCGCTCTTGCAATGAAACACCACGTGAGTAGGTCATTACCAAATACGGCACCCCTTGCCACTCGTCGACGCAGTGGATCGGCATGACATGATCATCGACAACTGCGGCAACAGCTTGAGCCTCACGAGCAAACCGCTTTCGAGCCGCTCCGGAAGCAGCTAAGTGCGGCAGCAGCATTTTGATGGCTACGAATCGATTCAGGGAACGATCAAAGCCTTTGAAAACTGCCCCCATGCCGCCATAGCCCAAGAGCCCGATAATCTCGTACGTACCGATCCGACCCAGCATGCTCGGATCGTCGGTCGGCCCGAGCAACGCAGTCAAGCGTTGGCAAACGGACTCTTTCGATTCGGAGTTTTCGTATTCGCCGTCGGCTGTATCGCTGCGGAGCGCGGATTCGAGGTCCTGCCACCAGGCTCGATCGCCGACGGTCGCTTCCAAAGAACCGCGACAAGCCTCACAAGTCGAAAGGTGTTCCTCGATTTCATCGACACGCTTGGGAGCCATATCGCCCGCGATGAACTTCTTCAGCTCATCGGGCCCGAGGCAAGTGAATGATGGTTGCATTAAAACTCACTCCAATAGGCTGAAGCTTCTAGTACCTTTTCTCGCAGTCGAGCTGCGACGCGGCAACGCGCTGCATAGACAGCTCCGATTGTCCGCTGGAACACCTGTGCGACTTCCGGCGCTGGACGACCTTCGATGGCGATCGACTGGAAGATGGCCCAGGTGGCGTTGGAGAATTCGGATTGGATCTCGCGCGCGGCCCAGCGAATGGCTTCGAGCCGACATTCGACAATCAAGGACTGGGTGGACTCTGTTCCCTGGGGTAGGGAAGCTAGGGATTGCAGGACACTGGAAGTACCTGTGGCCCGATCAGGCCTGGCGCGTGTGATAGCGTTCACAATAGCATTGCGAGTTATTCTCCCAAGCCAGTTTCGAAATCGCGGCTGGCCTTCTCCTTGCTCCCACCGATCGATGGCTTTGGCGATGGAAATGAAGACACCTTGGACTAGATCTTCTGCATCTTCATGCAGCAGCCCTTTCCGTCGCGCCAAGCGATAAATCACAGGTCGGTAGATGGCCATCAGCTGATTCCAGGCTGCGGCGTTCTGCGGATCTTTGATTCGCAATATCAGGCTTGGGTTTGTGTCTGGCCAGTCGCTCATGTGTGTCCTCTCCTCTTATTCACACATGATCGCAGATTTCCTTACAAACAAACCAGAATTATCTTTCGCAAACGCGGCACCACCATTACACAACCATGCATCACTTGTGCTACCAGTTTCGTTTTTTGCGGCCTGCTAAATGACGTGGTAATGGAAACATTCAACCCAGTCATGCCCGAGCGTTGCTCTGGTAGTCTTGCGATTGGGAAAGGTGACATCTTTGGAGGGTGATCAAATCGCGAGCGGCATAGCTGCCAAGTGCGTATAGGTTATGTGCGAAAGAGATGCGGCTATGGCCTCCGGAGGGCCAAACTTTGGGTTTTCAAAACAGGGTTATGAAGTTAGAGGCATTTCCATAACCCCAGGGTCAAGAGACTTTGAGACTCGGGAGAGTTCTGGGAGGAGGGAGAGAAATCAGCCCTAACTGATGTCGCGCCGATTGGCGGAGTGTGGTCGCGATGGGGAGAGTTCGAGAGGCGAGAAACTCGCGAAAGACTGCGAAAACCAGGGCCAGAAACGCGAACAGGCCGACGTTTTGAGGCGTCGGCCTGTTGGTATAACATGAGGGTCAAACTGCGTTTGATACCCTTAATTCAGTTGCGGTAGCCAGACTCCAATCAAGCGCAAAACATGGTGCTTTTTTCGCTAAAGAGAGACCAACCCCGGGCAGCTGTTTCGACCCGCGAGACCGACCATCTGTCAAAATTTGTCAACAAAAAGACACCAAAGCCGCTCCCGGATGGTAAGGTCGCCCGCGATTAAGCTCGCCGTGATATGGCCGCATTCTTGTGTGTTTTGGATTCCGTCAGGTGCGACGTCTAATTTGAACCGGGTGGTTCTGCAAACGTATTACGTGCAAGAGCGGCTGGAGCTGGAATTGGCGGTGACGCAGGCAGGGCGATTTTGGTACAATACGAGAGTGCGTTAACTACCTGCCGATAAGGAATTTACGTCGTTGAGTACGATGGAACAAACCCCCGATTTCACCAATCCGCCAATCGTTGAGTTCGTCTTAGGCGTCCAGTTTGCGCCCCTAGAAAACATGACGACGGGGCATTTGGGGTTGTTCTGGGAGCATCTTGGAAGAGGTGGATGGCCTATGGTTGGCGATGAGCCACCGTTGGATCCGCAGTTTGAACTATTCGACAAGCCTAAATGGCGTGTCGCTCGGCAACTCCAATTCAAGCTGCAGCCTGGGTTTCAACCTGGGCGATTCACCCTACAGAACGCAGAGCAGGATCGAATGATTCAATTTCAGGATACCCGATTGCTCTTAAATTGGCGGAAGACGAGTGGGCAAAACGTAAAGTATCCAAGTTACAAAGTTCTCATTCATGACTTTGAAAAGCACTTCTCACTTCTGAGCGAATTTGTTCGCACACACAACCTGGGGGAGCTTCAACCAAACCAGTGGGAAATCACCTATGTGGATTCCTTTCCTCAAGGTGAACTATGGGAAAGCCCGGCAGATTGGCAAAAAATTCTGCCAGGATTGTTCGGCACGCTGTCTACGACGCAAGAAGTAAGTCTTGTCCTCGAGCACCGTGCTGCAGAGTGGAGCTACGAAATCGCTCCAAAGCGAGGGAGATTGCATGTGAACGCACAAGTTGGCTTTTTGCCAGACTCAGCAAAGTCATCATTACTTCTGAACTTAACGGCGCGTGGCCCGATCGGCTCAACTGGTGTTCCGACGCTTCGCGAAGGTCTTGATTTGGGCCATGAAGTGTCGGTTCGAGAATTTCTCGGGATGGTATCCCCGGACGTCAAAGCTACTTGGGAGAAAAAGTAATGAGTACAGTACTTGAACCACGAACCTCGGTGCTAATGGGCCGAGAACGATACAAAGACAACAGTCGTTCAGTTGTTGAATCGACAGCGTATGTCGCGGACAATAGTATTCGATTGCAATGGGAACGATGTTTCGCAAAACTTCGCGAAATCAGATCGTACGATGTCGATTGGAATGACGAAGGCGGGATGCCGCCGACTCTCCAAGTTGTTTCACAAGCGATAAGTATTGCTAAAATCTTGCGCATCAACCGCGAACCAGCTCCCAGTCGTTGTCACGCAACAGACGAGGGGAACATCATCATGTCATGGGAAGACACAAACGAGTACTTCGAACTTGAGATTGACGAAAATCTCTGCTGCACTGGTCGATGGCTTCGACCAGGAGCGTTACGTGCGGAGTCTGCGATTATTGAAGCATTCTCTCAATCCTCCTAATCATTTCGACCAGGAACGGACTTGAGTTGAATGAAGGACCAAGGAGCTCCGATAACTGAAGAGGAATGGCTACTTCGGCGAGTTCACTTAGAAAATTTCGACTCCATCAACCCACCCAAAATTAGTCTGTATGCATTCAAGCCGCAAGTCAAAGGACGCTTCCCTGACACCACGTGAATAAGCTTTTATAGGCAATCCTGCATTCAGGACATTGAAGAAGTCCTTGCGAAAACGGATGAGACCAAACGGCCAAAATACGGTATTGTTCGGCTGCCCGTGTCACTCCTGATTTCTAATAATCTTGCGGTTGTTCGCGATGATGACCATGAACATCCAATTGTCTTGGGGCATGTCGTTTTGCCAAAGATAAACTCAACAATCTATTCAAGTGATAAGGATGCGATACTTCCAAGTATGAAGTTGCTCTCCGACTTTGTTAACGAGCACCAAGAGTTTCTCTTGTTGCCATTAGACGGATCACGCTAACGGAATTACCAATCGAAAATCGAACTGTGGAATCCTACAGCGAAGTGATTCCATCGATCCGTTGCAAGCTACTCTCGACCGTCACATCTACTCTTTCCATGCACCGAAGGCGGCAAAGCAACTGTTTTTGTGCAGGAGTTCGATGTGAGCAAAACCGACTCTGCGAAGCAAGTCTAGTTGATAGGTTATCGGGCGTGGCGAATCTTCTCGAGCAATGTAATCGAACACTTTCTTTCGATACTCACTACCGCCCAAGCCTTCGAGATATTCTCCATAACGAGACCACATCAGTTCGTGGATTGGCACAGTTTCTTGAACGACCAAGTCGGTGATCCATACGGATCCTCCTGGCTTGAGCAGCGACAGGATCTCGGCCTGGGAAAATCACATAAGCCGAAGGTCAGAGAGACAAGAGAGTCGTGAGATTTGGGGGTACGAGCTCTCGCCGCGGTGGGCGGAGTCGTCCGATAGAGAGTCTCTACTTGGAGACCCGGAGATCCGCGTGAGATAGGGGCAAAGAGCGTTTGACCTTGTAAAAACCTCGCGGAAAAACAAAAAAAGCCGGCGACAGTGCATTACACCATCGCCGGCTTAAATACTTAACCCGGAGGTCAAACAAAGTTTGACAGGGTTGGTAGAGTTGCAGGAGCCGGATTTGAAACGACGACCTCGAGGTTATGAAGCCAGCAGTCGAACTAGCAAATCAGAGACTCCTACGATCGTCGCCTAATCACGCA
>JBIJCS010000197.1:0-8340 GCA_044344575.1 Pirellula sp.
AGGTCGCTCGGGATTCTCAGGTCGCTCGGGATTCTCAGGTCGCTCGGGATTCTCAGGTCGCTCGGGGGTTTCTGGGTGAATAGGTCGAGGCAATATTGCGTCGGCATTGACTCCGAGTTCGACGAGGCGTGTTCGAAGTTGTTGGAAGTCCATCGGTGTACCAGCTTGATGGGCCGCGAGGAGTTCGCTTGAGATCGTTTGGATGACGGTTGCGTTCACTCCGAAGGTTGCCAAACGTTCTGCGAGGGATTCGGTGAATTGCTTCATCCGTTCAAGCATTTTTGCTTCGATGCGGACAAGAGAATCATCGTCGCTGTTGCCACCAGAATTTGGATCGGATTCGTTGAGGTCATCGTCGGAAGGATGATCGTCATCATGCCATTTCAACACGCCGTTGACGATGCGATCGCCCAGTTCAGGGCGTCCACCGGCGCGGAGTGTTTCCAATGCTGCCATGACTTGTTCGCGGGCCATGCTCGGAGGGAGCCGATCTTCTTCAAGAACCTTCTCAATCCGCTCGATCCGTCGTTCGACTTCCACGAGGCTTGGGCGCCGAGAAGATGGCGAAGTCGTCATCGCGTTGAGTTGGTTGATCACCCCGAGTGCATCGAGCGGGGAAAGGGTGCCGTCCGCATTGACATCGACCATCTTGGCTATCGGTGCGGGAGTCGTAGATTGCGCGGTCGGCCCACCGGTCTGACCGTTGGCTTGGTTGATTTGGTTGATCACCACAAGTGCGTCGAGTGGGGAGACGTTGCCGCTACCGTCGGTGTCCTCGGGAAGAACAACGTTGTGAAAGCAATCACCTGCCAAAAGAGCCCGCTTTTCGAGCCCTTCGATCCGTAGTTGACGGTGCAAGTTTGTTCGTTGACGATTGGAATTTCGCTTGGGGGAATTTCGCTTCGGCATCTTCGGTACCCTGGGACGCTTGTTAAGGATGGGCTACACTGCTTCGTGTTCACTCGTGATATTGTAAAGGTGATCGAAGGAATTCGATCGATTTGGTCAATTTTTTCCCGATTTTTAATCTGAAAACGGCAATGGCTAGCACAAAATCCGCGATTTCCCCGACACGCGCCGAAGATTATCCCGAGTGGTACCAGCAGGTCATCAAGGGTGCCGATTTAGCGGAAACAAGTGCTGTACGCGGTTGCATGGTGATCAAGCCTTGGGGCTATTCCTTGTGGGAGAACATGCAAAAGGGGCTGGACCGGATGTTCAAAGAGACCGGACACCAAAACGCATACTTCCCTCTCTTTATTCCGATGAGCTATCTGGAAAAAGAAGCGGAGCACATAGAGGGCTTCGCGAAAGAATGCGCGGTTGTAACGCACCACCGACTGGAACCCGACGGCAAAGGTGGTTTGCGACCGGCTGGCCCCTTGGAAGAGCCGCTAATCGTTCGACCTACGAGCGAGACCATCATCGGTGCGACTTACGCCAAGTGGGTGCAATCGTATCGCGACCTTCCGATCTTGATCAATCAGTGGGCCAACGTGGTTCGCTGGGAAATGCGTACGCGATTGTTCTTGCGAACCGCCGAGTTTCTATGGCAAGAAGGGCACACGGTTCACGCGACCGCGGAAGAGGCGATGGAAGAGACTCGCAAGATGCTCGGCGTTTATACCGACTTCGCCGAAAACCACATGGCGATGCCGGTCATTCAAGGTGAAAAGACTGCTGGCGAGCGTTTCCCGGGGGCAGTGACGACCCTTTCGATCGAAGCGATGATGCAGGATCGCAAAGCCCTTCAAGCGGGTACGTCGCACTTCCTCGGACAAAACTTTTCCAAGGCACAAGAGATCAAGTTCCAGAGCCAAGCTGGCCAGATCGAGTACGCTTGGACGACTTCATGGGGCGTCTCAACGCGTTTGATCGGTGCTTTGATCATGACCCACTCCGACGATGATGGCTTGGTTTTGCCACCCCGTCTGGCACCCACTCAAGTTGTCGTGATGCCGATCTACCGCGACGATGCCCAGAAGGCTGAAGTCATGCAGTACTGCAATGCGCTCAAAGCTCGCATTGCAAAAGAGTTTTATGCTGACGAACCGATTCGCGTTGAAATCGATGGCCGTGATATGCGAGGTGGCGATAAGAAGTGGTACCACGTGAAACGCGGTGTTCCAATCCGTATCGAAGTCGGTCCAAAGGACATGGCGAATCAAGCCGCTTTTGTAGCGCGACGCGATACGCAGCAGAGCAGTTCCATGCCAATCGATCAACTTGTGCAAACCATCGGTTCTCAACTCGCCTCGATCCAAAATGATCTCTTCTCAAAAGCTTTGGCGATGCGAGAAGCGAACACCGTTGAACTGGCCAGCGAAGCTGACTTCCGAGCGTTCTTCCAACCCGACGACGAACAAGGCCGAAGTGTCGGCGGTGGTTTTGCCAAATGTTGGTTCTCTTCAGAGGACGAAGTACAGCCTTTGCTCGACGAATTGAAAGTTACCATTCGATGCATCCCACTCGATGCTCCTAAAGGTCCTGGCAAGTGCTTCTTAACCGGCAAGAACGCAGAGTCGCAAGCGATCTTTGCTAAGTCGTACTAAGCGTAGTTCGGCTACCCAGTTCGTTTTGGCTTACCAATCGCAAACACGCAAAAAGTACACTGCTGATGAACTCACTTGAACCCGATCGATTCATGCAAGCTCCTGTGTCGCAATTGATCGGTTTTCAAGTCTCGGCACCAAGCCCCGAAGATAAACTGTTGGGTCGGGCAGACGTGCGACTCGATGTCGACGAGAGATTCCACAACCCGATGGGTCGCGTACACGGGGGTATCCTCTCCGCCTTGGCAGATGCCGCGATGGGGATCGCATTTGGCCGAATGCTCGATGGCAACCAAGACTTTTCGACCGTTGAACTACACATTCAATACATGCGTCCGGTCAAGAGTCGCAGCATCGTCGCCAAGGCCATCGTGCAACAACGCGGGTTGCGCATCGGTTTTGTCGGTTGCGAGATACGCGATGAGCGGGATCGACTCATCGCCACGGCAACGTGTACTTGCACGACGATTGACCTCTAGCAGTTAGCTGACCTATAGCAATCAGCCATAGCGACTGGTACAGCAGTGAACTCAATCGCTGCGATAGGTACAGCGAAGATCTCTATGTCGTTGCGGACTTGCTTAACTGCTCGCGCCCCAGTCACGGCGTTGTCGCGAAGAAGGAATACCCATCTTCTTGCGATACTTGGTGATGGTTCGGCGAGCGACACTCAATCCGTGTTTCTGAAGCTCTGCCATGAGGTCATCATCGCTCCAAGGATGCGATTTGTTCTCTTTGTCGATGATCTCTTGAAGCTTAATTCTGATAGCCTCATAAGCGACATCTTCGCCGTCGGCGCTTTGAGTACCGAACACAAAGAAACGGCGGAGCGGAAAAATTCCGCGAGGTGTCTGAATCCACTTATCATCCACCGCACGAGAGACGGTCGTCACGTGCACCCCGACTTGCTCCGCAATCTGCTGCATCTTTAACGGCTCAATACCCTCAGGCCCCTCGTCGAGAAACTTCTGCTGGTAATCGACAATCGCTTGCGCTACGCGAGTCAGTGTCCTGCGGCGTTGCTGAATCGACTCGATCAACCACTGTGCACTACCGACCTTTCGCTTGATGAACTCTTTTTCTTCTGCGGTCGCTTTGGGATCCATCAATCGGCGGCGATAGTATTCGCTGATCCGCAAATTCGGAATGTAGTCGTCGATCAATCGAACCACGTACTTGCCTTGGTCATTCTGCTCGACGACGATGTCTGGCGTCACCAAAGGAACGAACGTTTCCATGAACGATGCGCCGGGCTTGGGATTGAGTTTGTGCAACTCCTCACGAATCCGCTGGATTGTATCGATCGAATAACCGGTCTTTTTTTGGATCGCGTTCATCCGGTTCTCGGCAAGATCGTCGAGATGCCCGTTGATAATCACACGCAGTTTATCGATCATCTCGTCGTCGTCGGAGAGTTGATTTAGCAAACATTCGCGCAAGTTCCGAGCGGCGATGCCTGCGGGCTCAAGCGACTGGACGATCCGCAAAGCTTCCTCTGCTTTGGCTACATCCTCGGGGCGATGATCCGGCGGAAGCATATCGGTCAGCGAAGACTTAAAGTACCCTCCGTCACGCGCATCCAAACAAGAAATGATTCGCTCGGCAATCTTCTCTAAATCGTCATCTATGTCGAGTTCAGCAAGTTGATGTAGCAAAAAATCGTTCAGCGACTCAGGACGCTCCATCGCGTTGGCCATCAAGTCGTGCTGCCGATCCCCTTCCTCGCTAATGCGATTCGAAGAGCGGCGGAAATCGTCAAAGGTGTCGGGCATATCGTTGCCCATGTTCTCCAAACGCTCGAAATCTTCCGCGTTCGAAGAATCATCTTTAACCACCAGTTCCCGTTCATCCTCCGTCCGCGACCCACCCGCCACCTCCACGTCCCCAACCTCTTCATCCGGAAGCGATTCATCCCTCTCCGCCACTTCGAGCATGGGATTTTCTTCCATCTCTTGCTCGATCCGCTCCTGCAACGCCATGATTGGCAACTGCAAAATCTCCATCGACTGGATCATCCGAGGAGCCAGTTTCTGGGTCTGTATCTGTCGCGTTTCGAGTCCGAACGATAAACGCATGAGCGATTCCAAGTCGAGGGCTGAACCTGCTTTGGGGGGAGAACATAGCCCCGCCATGCCTAATTCTAGCCCCCGTACCTCACCAAGTGCAGTATCAATTTCAAAATATATCAAGTTGGGAACGCGTTTTGCAGTCATTTTTCGCCGCTGCGTCGCTTTGCCGGAGCCCCGGGGCGGCCTCGATTATTTAGCAGTCAGCGTTTAGCAGTCAGCCGTAGGCGTACCAAGACCAACTCTCCCTTCTCACGCAAAGCCGCCAAGCCGCCAAGAAGACCGCAGAGGATGGGGTAACGTAGGGTATGTGCAGCGGTCCCCTCCAAGCAAGCAGTGCCACATGCAATCCGCCAGGCACCATCCATTCCATACGTGCGGTTCAAACCTTGGACCGCGGAACATACCGAAGCGCCCTGTCTCACGCAAAGCCGCCAAGAAGACCACAAAAAATCGAACCGGAACTGCGTGAACTTCTGGGCGGCCCGTTTGCGGGCAGAAGAAAATCGAATTTCTGTGGAATTTTCCGTCTCCCACTGAACGGTGGGAGAAGTTATGATTTACACCCCATTTGGTGCATCAAGTTTACATTGTTTATCCATGCTTGGAGATCCGATCTGTGGCGGTACGAATTCGAATGAAGCGTCTGGGACGCAAGAATCGACCCTTTTATCGTTTGTGCGCAATTGATCAACGCAGTCCTCGTGACGGTCGCGTTCTCGAAGAGCTCGGACATTACGACCCGAAGTGCAAAGAAACCGATGCACGGGCGATCCTCAAGGGTGAACGGATTGATTATTGGCTTAGCGTTGGAGCTCAACCGAGCGAAAATGCGGCTGTTTTGATCAAGAAGTACGGGACCAAGGGGACGCATTTGGCGGCCCAAGAGCAAGCACTTGCTCGGCTCGGACGAAGTGTGAAAAAGGCTCCGGTTGTCGCTAGCTAACCCGCAACACGAAGGTTGTTGGGTTTTGGCAGCGGTAGTATGCAAGTAGCTTGGCGGATCGCAGGGAATTTTTGGGTCGGCCCCGACCATTTTTCTTGCAATTCGTTTTAGTTTTGAATAAACTAGGACAAGTCGGATCGAGATGCGGTTCGCTCCAATGGTTCAGAGCAAGCGGACGAGTCGACACTGTCGGCTATGCTCGACCGGGATAGAAATTGTCAGCGGGCCTCAAGTTCGCTAGCATCGGTTTCCGATGTACAGTGCAATTCATTCTGGTAGTGAGTCGCAATGGTGAATCCACAATGGTGAATCCAACGGAGTGGAGGTTTATGGAGGGCAGTCTTAGAAGTGAAGACTACACCATCATAAAAGTAGCATTGCCTCAGTCGAAAAATCGCTGGCGAAGATAGACGTTGGCGAGGAATGATATAAAAATGCGAGCGAGATCGCTTGCGAAACAAATTACCCCACCGGCCGTGCCTTTCATCCCCACCCACCAAAAGGCCCGGCCGGTTCTTTTTTTGCGGCTTGGTTCCCCATGAGCCCCTACGCTCTAAAGCGAGCACATCCTTAAAGCGAGTCTAAAACGCCATGCCCTCAGGCAAGTTGCATCCAGATGAACTTACGGGTGCGTCCATTCCATCGGTGAATTCCCAAACGCTCCGCATCGATGTCGCTACACTCTTCCCCGAAATCTTTTCTGGCTATCTGACTCAGAGTTTGCTTGCCAAAGCCATCGACAAGGGGCTCATCGAGATCCATATCCACAACCTTCGCGATTGGTCGGTGGATCCTAAGCACCATAAAATCGACGATCGACCTTACGGTGGCGGACCGGGGATGCTTATTTGTGTTGAGCCGGTTGTGCGATGTGTTGAAGCAATCCGAGCTATGGATCCACGTCCTGCAGAAGTCCTGTTGCTAACGCCGCAGGGACAACGGCTCGATCAACCCTTGGTAGAAACGCTTGCACCTAAAGGCCGCTTGATCCTCTTGTGTGGTCGCTACGAGGGCTTTGACCAACGCGTCATCGATATCTTGCAACCCACCGAATTGAGCGTCGGGGATTTTGTGCTCAATGGCGGCGAGGTAGCGGCAATGATCGTGGTCGATGCGACCATCCGATTAATACCTGGAGTGCTTGGAGATGAACAAAGCAGTTGGGATGACTCGTTTTCGCGAGGGAACCGGTTGTTAGAGTTCCCGCAATACACGCGTCCTCCCGAATTTCAAGGCCATCGGGTTCCCGAAATCTTGTTGAGTGGAGACCACGGAAAAATTGCACAGTGGCGGACTGAACAATCCGTCCAGCGCACGCGCCAGCGACGTAGCGATTTGCTCAATCGCACCAGCAAACTCGAGCCCTAAAATTGCTTCGGCTCGGGCTCAATGACGTTGGTGCTGTTCGTCTATCAATATTCGTCGCGGCGGAGGTCTAGATTTTGAACAGCGTAGCTTGTCGCGAACCAGCGTTTCCAGTCGTCGACGTTGAACCCGTAGTTCTCACCGGTCAGCGATTGAAGGGCCGAGAGGACGTCTTTGTGTTGGACCAGCCTCTTTTGAGCTTGTGGAGCCCCGCCGGTAAAACCTACTCCACCGCTACCAGTCCCCGCATTCAAACCACCCGGAGGACCCGCAGGCCGAACCACTTGGGTTGAGACCAAATGATTGATCAACATGCTGATAAAACGCTTGTCGTTAAATGGAATCATGCAGTAGGCTGCTCGATCGCGAGTCGCTGGATTCGCAAGTTTCATCGCGAAGCTTGTTACGGCTAATTCTCTGACCATTTCATCACCGGATTGCAGCGCATCGAGTGCCTCGCTCACTGCGCTCATGTCTTGGTCTTCTAATGCAATACTGACCATCGCCGGGGCTACAGAACGAATCGGCATCTGCTTGAGCAACTGCATATACAACCCGCGTTCGTTGGCGTTGCCTTCGCGAAAAAGTTTGGCCAACCTCCCAATCAAAAGTGGATTGTTTAGAGCTTGCAAGTACGCTTCTGCTTCCGCTCTGACTCGTCCATTCCCCGATAAGTATGCCTTGAGCTTTCCATCGAATTCACGCTCTGCATCTCGCTTCTGCAGTTTCACTTTCTCGTCGAAGTCAATCAAGGCTTTTTCTTGCCAAGTAAAATAGCGGCCTTTATCTCCTTTGATCTTTCCACGTTTGTACATCACTACATCCCGACGAATCCATTTGCCGGTTGCAGCGTCGGGATAGTAACGCAAGATTTCCCAAGTTGCTCTGTCATTCGGATCGAGTTCAACAATGCGTTCGCGGTGAGCGTTCGCGAGTGCGAGCATCTGCAGAGCAGAGCATTGTTCTACAATTTTTCGGTGATCTTCAAGTGAATCCCCTTTATTGGCAACGATATCCAAGTACTTCGAGTCCCGTTCGAGAGAAATTCGAATCTTGGTAAGCTTGCGATCCACTTCGATGATCGACCCATCGTCGGTTTGGATCTGTACGGTTTGACCCGAAGTTGGATTGAGGACTTTTCCGCAGAGCACGCCACCGTCTTTCAGCTCAACAATATCGGCTTGTGCAACACTCTGGCATCTAAGCAAGAGGCTTGTTGCAACCATGGTCATACCCGCCACGCGGGTTGCTTGGGAAATGTATCTGCTGTTCAGGTTCAATTGCATCGCTTTTCCTCGGTAGCGTACATGCACCACGTGGATCCATTGCGTGTTGTCCTCTCCAATGTCCTTCTTCACTAGTTTACGGAATCTCTTGGACTACCGATGGAGCAATTTGTCGAAAAAACTCC
>JBIJCS010000198.1:0-8335 GCA_044344575.1 Pirellula sp.
CGCTTGGGGAAATCAGTGCACGGAGGGTGCCGAGATTGGTGCTGTAGCCGGATGGGAAGACGATTGCTGCGGGGGTATTTTGCCAATGGGCGATTGTTTGGCATAGTTTTTCGTATTGGAGGCTGGCGCCGACGACAAGGGGGCTGGCGGTAGCTCCATGGGGGAGTTTGGAGTTTAGGGTTTGGTGTGGCGAGTCGTTTTGTTGTTGCCAAGCGAGAGCTAGGTAGTCGTTGGAGGCGAAGTGGAGGTAGGTTTTCCCGTTTCTACGCAGGTGGGTTGCGGAGAGGAGTTCGGTGGGGCGGAGGGTACGAAGAAGTGAGTCCTCTTCCAAACGTTGCATTTCTTGGGCGGTACGGTTCCAAAACTCGGTGGGGGAGCAGGGGGAGTCCGGAAGTAGTTCGGTGTCCGTGTTTGGTGGGTTGGGCATCTTGGGGGGATCCACGATTGATTCTCAGTTCCGGAACATGCATAATTTAGCGGATGGAAGCATGTTAAGGATATCGATTGGGAGAAGATCGATGGAGCACCGAGTACTAATCACTGATGACGACATAGCGTTTCGCACTGCGCTGAGCGAGTTATTGAATCGGCGTGGGTATCGGACGTGTTTGGCTTCGGATGGATTGGAGGCGGTTGAACTGGTGGAGCATGGGAACATTCACTTGGCGTTGTTTGACATTCACATGCCGCGTCTTGATGGTTTGGGTGCATTGGAGCGTGTGCGAGAGTCGTTGCCGATGCTACCGTGTATATTGATGTCAGCCAAGTTAGATGAGCGGATTTTGGAGCGAGCGCAGAATCTGCGTGCGAGTGCTGTGTTGCCGAAGCCTTTTTCGGTGGTCGATCTAATTGAATCGATGAAGAGGTTGTTGGGTTAGTCGTGCGGGTGGTTAGGTACCGCGAGGTGAGGATCGATTGGCGGGGGAGGCACTCATGAACCATCCCAGGAGTAGCCCGCTGAGCAAGCCACCGAGGTGGGCAAAGTTTGCCATGTTTAGGTTTCCAACGGACCCGGCAAGGTCACCGGCGAATCCGATGAATAGAATGATTCCTACCATAATGAAGGATTGTGCAGAGAGCGAGAAGCCGAGTTCTGGCCTTAGGTAGGTTTTCATGGCGATGTAGCCGAAGAGTCCCATGATGACTCCTGAGATACCTACGAAGTTGGGGGAGCCCGAGAGTCCGCGGATACCAAAGATATTTTCTTGCAGGAGGCCTTGGGGTAGGTGCGAACCGACGGCGAGCAGTAGGGTAATCCAAGCGAAGCGTTTGGTACCTTCGAGTCGTTCGACGAGGCTACCGAGTGAGAAGAGGGCGAACATATTCATCAGCAGGTGCAACGGATCACCGTGGAGGAAGGCTGGAGTGAAGATTCGCCACCATTGCCCTTGTTTAATGGAAACGGCGGGGTCTCCGGTTTGTTGGTACTGGTTCATATCGACGAACTTGAGTTGTTTGACGATAGAGTTTCCCAACCGGTTTTGAGGTTCGGGAGTAGAGAAGGAGGAGAAGAAACTCAGCAGGGAGCAGAGAATGATGAGTGTTAGGGTAAGAGGAGGTGTTTTTCCGCCTGTGATTTGAGAGCGAGTCAGATCGCGTGACGTCTTGATATTCTCTTGCCGTTGTTTGGCTTGTTGCAGTTTATCTTTGAGGATGGCGTTGGCTTGTTTCAGTGCGGCAACGAATTTCGGATCGTTCGGATTGGATTGAAACTCCGCCCATGCCACTCGAGCTTGTTCGAGTCGATCTTCGTTACGGATCCAGATTTCCCAAAGTTGGCCGGATTGGGGTAGTGACCCTGCGGCTTGGGGATCGGAAGGCTCGACATGGGTGGAGATGTCGAGGGTCATGAGGTAAGCGACGAACCGTTCGGCTTGTTCTTTACCTTCGATCGTGGTGAGGCATCGCATAGGGGCGGTTGGGTAATCTCGAGCGTTGGCGTGATCTAGAACGTTGGCGGGGGCTATGAGGGCGGCATGGGTAGGAGGAGATAGTCATCTGATCACCGCCGCCGCTTGCCGAATTGTACCGGAGTATTAGGAATGTTGGGAATTGCAAAGTCAGAAATCTGAAAAGCCGGAAATTTCCTTGAGGGCGGCAGAGTGGATGCACAGCAGAGGAAATGAATTGTGGAAGTATGGCTTCGAGGTATAATGCTGAATCCATATTTCTGCGCCTACCCGGGGGCGGTTGTATTCATGCCATCTGAGGGGTTCATGCGATTATTCACAGCCATTCGGGCCTTCTTTTCCGTATTGTTCAGTAGCACAGCAGCTGCGTGTGTTAAGGATGCGTTACTGTTGCACGCGAGGGCGAAGCGTCAGGGAGCTGACAAGGAAAAAGTTAGTGCATCAACGGTGCGAAAGTCTCCGTTGCAGATCGGCGGATCGGAGGGATCGGTTCGTAGTGAGGTGGGAGATCGGAGTGGATCTGGGCGCAGTGATGGGATTACATTGTTGGCGTTACTTCAAAAAGAATCTCGCTTGGTCGATTTAATATTGGAGGACATGGAGTCCTACAGCGACGAGCAGATCGGTGGTGCCGCGCGGCGAGTGCTGCGAGATGCGAGGGAGTGTTTGCAGACGTATGTTCCGATTGAGCCGTTGGTAGAAGGTCGAGAGGGGGATATGATTCGCGTTCCTGACACTGCCTCTCCTTTACGTTGGAGGCTATTGGGGGACGCGTCTGCATCATCAGGTACATTGCTCCATGCGGGCTGGGTAGCGAGAAAGGTTCAGTTACCCGAGTGGTCTGGTTCGCAGGAGAACAGCATGATTATTTCGCCGGCGGAGGTTGATGCTACTGCGCGACTACGACTAGAGAAACGGACTTGATCATTTGGTTATTCATCGGATTGTAGCGCATTCTCGGTTGCATTTTGGGCTGGTTGAGATCCGGAGTGGTGCTCCGTTTTGTTTCGGTGGTTTGGGGATGATGGTGTCGTTTCCAAGCGTTTGTTTGGAGACGCACGCTGGAGGAGTATCGCGGGGGGGTGGGGTGCAGGTGCCGGCAGAACCTGCGTATTGGCGTGATCGGTTTTTGAGTGTGTTGAATTCGGTGCAAGCATGGTTGCCGGGGGGCGGCGAGCGATGCATCGATGTGCGATGGCCGATCTTGCCGGAACCTCACATTGGGTTTGGTTCTGGGACTCAGTTTTCTTGTGCTGTGGTCCGAATGTTGATGGAAGTCGCGGGGGGAGGCGAATCGGCGAGTTTTTTTGATCGCGAGGTTTTTTTTCGATTGATGCATCAGGTAGGGCGGGGCAAGCGATCGCACGTTGGACTACGGGGATTTTTGGATGGCGGGATGATTTTTGATGCAGGTGGGGGTGGGGAGCGGGTAACGCAAGCTTATGTTTTTCCGGAAAACTGGCGGGTGCTTGCGTTGTGGGAGCCGGAGTATGCTGGGGATTCGGGGCAAGCGGAACAGGACTTGTTCAATGCTTGTTCGCATCGCGAGAACCCTTACCGCGACGAGATGATTGGATTGATTGAGGAACGGTTGCTTCCTGGGATCACATCGGGTGATTGGGAGCGATTTTCTTGTGCGTTAGGGCGTTATGGGGAGTGTGCGGGTGAAGTGTTCCGTTTGGTTCAAGGGGACGTGTATCGGTCTTCTAGGATTCGATTTTGGGTCGACAAGATTCGGAGTTTAGGGGTGTTAGGTGTCGGGCAATCGAGTTGGGGGCCGGTGGTTTACGCGATTCTTCCGGATGCTCAGCGAGCGGAGTGGTTGCGGGGTGAGTTACAACCTCATTTGCAGGCCCGAGGCTGGATTAAGATTGGGTTGGGTGCTGGTGGGGCGGAGGTTCTTCGCTTGCCTTGAGCATGGTTTCACGGCGTAGGTCGAGGGTTCTGAGTTCTTTGCCGAAGATAGCGACGGAGACCACGACTCCGAGGGTGACAAGACCTCCGATGAAGACGCTTGGGACGAGTCCAAGCCAGTGGGCAGCGAGACCGCTTTCGAGTTCACCGAGTTCGTTGGAGGCGCCGATGAATACCGAGTTTACTGCGGCGACGCGACCTCGCATCTGATCGGGTGAATAGAGTCGTAGGATTGACTTGCGTATGACGACGCTGACGCCATCGAGCAGGCCGCTAAAGAAGAGGGCGGCGATGGAGAGGAGCAAGTTTTTCGAGAGGGCGAAGGTGATCATACACAGTCCGAATCCGAAAATGCTTGCGAGCAAGATTTTTCCGGCTTGGGCGCGTGGAGGAAAGCGGATACAAGCCACTGCGCTGAGCAGAGCGCCGAGCATAGGGGCGGCGTTGAGTAAACCGAGTCCGACTGGTCCTGTGTTGAGGATTTGTTCGGCGTAGAGGGGAAGCATGGCGATGGCACCGCCGAAGAGAACCGCGAAGAGATCGAGAGCCATGGAGTGCCAAAGAATTTGGCGGCGCATGACGAACTTCCACCCAGCGGTGATCGATTCGAGGAAGGGTTCGCTTTGCTTGGCGGGCGGGTGTGGTTTGGGGGTTATTTGGCTGACCATGACAATCGCAACACTGGAGCAAAGCGCAGCGATGGCGAAGGGTGCGAGGCTTCCAACGAATTGGATGAGGGTGCCGGCGATCAGCGGGGCGATCACAGCGCAGGCGTGCCAGACGATGGTTGTCCAAGTCGCTGCGCTGACGGCGGCGAGTCGAGGTACGATTTGTGCTTCGAGGCTCGGCATGGTTGGGTCAGCGAATCCGCGAGCGACCCCGAGAAAGAACATACTGATGAACAAGACGGTGAGAAGCCAAGGTCCGTTTAAGTAGACCGAGGTTGCCATGCCGAGAGCGCAGAGCCATTGCAGAGCGTATGCGCTGCGCAGGAGTTGTCTGCGATCCATTCGATCAGCAAAGTGGCCGCCGAGGATTGCCAGGCTCAAGGCAGGGATGGCTTGGATCAGTCCGAGGTAGCCTAAATAGATCGGTTCATCGGGATAGGCCTTTGCGATGGCGAATGGGGCCCAAAAAAAGAGGGTTCGAGTGCACAGGGCGGAGCAAGCGTGCGCGACCATAAGGAGGCGGAACTCGGGGAAATCGGTGGCATGGGTGGAATGCCGGGGGGCCGCGGGTTGCACGGTGTTCGTGTAGGCCTTGTGTATTAGTTAGGAAAGGGTCATGGGGTGCCAGTCGAGAGGATACGAAAGGTGATCCAAGCGCCGATATAGGCAAGGGTAGTCATGTAGACGAAAGAGAAAATGGGCCATTTCCAGGAGTTCGTTTCGCGTCGGATGGTCATGAGGGTCGATGCGCATTGTGCGCAGAGTGCGAAGAACACCATGATGGAGCAAGCGGTGGCGAGCGAGAAGACGTTGGAGCCATCGGACCAAGTCGCAGCGCGAAGTTGATCAGCGAGTCCTTCGTTGGATTCGTCGACACCGCTGCCCAGGGCGTAGATGGTTCCGAGCGTCGCTACGATGACTTCTCGGGCTGGGAAGGATGCCAGGACTGCGATTCCGATTTTTCCATCCCAGCCGAGAGGGCGAACGATCGGCTCGATGGCTTGTCCGGCTTGCCCGAGAAAGCTTTGCGCGATTAGTCGGCTTTTTTCTAAGTTGATTTGTGTAGTGATGGACTCGATTTCAGCTGCATTGGTTTCTGGATTATTCTGCAGTGTTTCGAGTTGCTCAGTGAGTGCATCGACGGGTTGGTGATTTCCGGGGAAGTAGGCAGCGGCCCAGACCAAAACCGATGTCACGAAGATCAACGTTCCGGCACGAAGCACAAATGCTTGGACTCGTTCCCAGACGCGAGCGAGGACCACTCGCCAGCTAGGCCATTTGTAGCTTGATAGCTCCATGACAAAGGTGGAGGGTTCACCTGGGAAAACGAATCGTTTGAGGATCCAAGCTACGGGGATAGCGACGATTGCGCCGAGGCTCATCATGGCGAAAAGGACGGTGCCGCGCAAAGAGATCCAGCCGTTGAGCCAAGTCGTAGCAGGTACGAATGCAGAGACCATCAACACATATACGGGCCAGCGAGCCGAGCAGCTCATCAGGGGGGCGATGAGGATTGTCACCATTCGGTCTTTTCGATTTTCGATGGTGCGGGTAGCCATGATGCCGGGGATTGCGCAAGCGAACGAAGACATTAATGGTAGAAAGGACTTGCCGCTCATTCCCAGCGATGCCATGAACTTATCCATCATGAACGCTGCGCGCGACATGTATCCACAGTCTTCGAGAATTCCGATGAACAAGAAGAGGATGGCGATTTGAGGGAGGAAAACAACGACCCCTCCAACACCCGCAAGCACGCCTTCGACGATTAAGCTTCTCAGGGGACCTGGAGCGATCCAGGACTCGATCCAAGTCCCAAGTACACCTTGGGCCGTTTCGATGCCCTGCATCGGCCAGTTTGCGACGAGAGTGATGGATTGGAAGATGAAGAACATCAGGGCCAGAAAGAAGAGAAGTCCGACCCAACGATGGGTTAGCCAGCGATCGATTTTGTCGGAGGTAGAGGTTTTTGCTGACTTCGGTTCTCGTTCGAGGACGCCGATGATTTTTTGTTTGATCCAAGCGTATCGACAGCGGGTTTCGAAGAGTGGGATGCTTAGGCCTTGGGCCTTTAGGGCTTCGCGTACTTCATTGATTTTGGCTTCCACTGTCGGAGTTTGGGCTTTGGAGACGACGCGAAACGAGTGTCCTTTTGGATCGTCGATGAGGAGTCGTTCGATTTGGAATCGGTTGAGCGAAATTTTTTGGTTAGCAAACCAATTCACCAATTGGTCGACTTGGGTGCGGAAGGGCTCGGGGAATGAAGCGTTTGCAAGGGTTTCGGGGGCGGGGCATGCACGTTGAGGGTGGTTGTTTGTGTCATGAGGTGGTTGGAAAGTCGCGTCGAGGAGCTCAAGGATTTGCAGTTTGAGTTGGTCGATGCCGACTCGCTTTGCGGCGCAGGTGCAGATTACTGGGATACCGAGACTTTTGGAGAGTTGATCGGGGGAGATACGGACACCTTCGGCCTCGATGCGATCCCACATGTTCAGCACAGCGATGGTGGGGAGTGCGAGTTCAAGGACTTGGCTCAGCAGGTATAGGTTGCGTTCGAGATGAACACTATCGAGGATGACGACGATTGCATTCGGTTTTGCGACACCGGGCATTTCACCGGCGAGGACTTCTACCGAGACTGCTTCGTCTGCGGAGCGGGCGGCCAGAGAGTAGGTGCCTGGCAGATCGACGACTTCGACATCGCGCTGGATTGCTGAGCGTTTTGCATTGGGGGGGATTTGCAATTGCCCGGTTTTGTGTTCGACGGTGACTCCTGCGTAGTTGCCGACGCGAGCGTTTGAGCCGCAGAGGGCATTAAACAGGCTGCTCTTGCCGGTATTTGGGTTTCCGATTAGGGCGATGGTCCAATGGGGGGGAGGTGTATTTCCCGACGGAAGAGGGCTATCCATGACCAAGTTCGTCCTTTACGTCCGTTCGATCAGAACGCGCTTGGCTTCGGGTTTCCGCAAGCTGAGTCGGTAGTTGAAGACCATGTACTCGGTGGGGTCTCCCATGGGAGCGGAGCCTATCATTTCGATGGACTCTCCGGGTAGCAGACCCATTTCGAGCAAACGTGCGGAGAGGGAGTCTGAACCGGTGATTTCTACAATGACAGCCTTTTGTCCTTCGAGGAGCTCATCGAGAGAGCAGGCCATTGTGGTAAACCTCTGTGTTGATCGGTGCTTTGAAGTGACCTTAGGAGCCCAGAGGCTGGACGAGGATGTCAGCAGTTTTGCCGAGTCGAAGGCACATTTTTTTACCTTCGATAGCTAGCAGACAGGGTTCACCGGGGCTGAGCATGCGGAGTTTGCATCCGCAACGGATCCCGAGTTCTTCGAGTCGATGCACGTTTTGTTGGTCACCGCACATTTCAACGACGACTGCGTCGGCATTGGGAGCGAGAAACTCGACAGGCACTGGATCGAAGTGAGCCATCGGAAGGATCCGGGTGAGGTGCTGGGATGGTGAGGTTGGTCATCGACACGGTTTTCGGACGAGTAGCCAAGTGGGCTATCGAACTCCCGCGACCGACTGCATGAATCTTATCTTAATTGAGACTGAATTTCAACAAGCCGTTCAAGGGATCGAGAAAAAAGGGATATGAATTTTTGGAGCGAGGGGTTTGTAAAAGAGTTTCTGATGCAGTGTTTTTGGAGTAGGAAATCACTCTTAAGCCAATGGAAGGGGGGTTTTTTGGTAGATGTCCTAGGTAGGTGTGGTCGATGCAACGAGGGTGGCGGAAGGGAGTTCGCCCCCTTAACTAGGGGGTCTAATGGCATAGTTTGCCCGAGTTCCCTAACCGAGAGTGCTTTGGGAAAAAGTTCCCCTTTACGGATTTTCGAACTA
>JBIJCS010000200.1:0-8213 GCA_044344575.1 Pirellula sp.
TGCGCATTCGTTCCACCGACTCTGGTGGATTATCCGTTGAAAAATCCTTCGTCATCAACATCACCGATGTTCACGAAGCCCCTAGCGATATCGCTCTATCGGCGAACACTCTTCCTGAAAACGCAGGTAGCAACGCCCTCATCGGTACCCTGAGTACCACCGACCCAGACGCAGGAGACTCATTCTCCTACACATTGGTCGCCGGCACGGGAGATGCCGACAATGCTGCCTTCAACATCGATGGCAACACCCTACACGCCAACAGCAGTTTTGACTTCGAAACTAAAAACAGTTACACGCTACGTGTGCGTTCCACCGATGCTAGCGGATTGTTCATAGAGAAGAGTTACGTGATCCAAGTCGAAGATCTTCCTGAAAACGTAACAATTCCCGGGACTGCTGGAAACGATAGCTTCGTCGCGTCCTATACAGGAGATGGAATCACGCATAGCTGGATCGTTACCCGAGGTAATATCACCGTCTTCAACGGCTCCATTCCGCTTGGAACCTCCCTTTCCATCGATGGACTTGCAGGGAGCGACTCTCTGCAAATCAAGGGGCTAGCAACCAACGATCTTTTTGTCCTCGAATCCAATCGAATCACGCTCAACGGTGCATTCGTCCAATTTCCTGCAGTTGAAACTCTTCGTGCAACCGGTGAACTGGGCAACGACACTCTGCGAATCGAGGAAATGCCCACTCCAGGAACAAGCTTCTCCTTTGACGGAGGTGCCGGAACAGACTGGATCGAGTCGAATACAATCGGCAACACGAATTCCAACGGTAACACGTGGAATATCACCGGTGCCGGGATCGGGAATCTAGATGGAACCTTGTCTTTTACAACCGTTGAATCTCTTCAAGGTAGCGCGGGCGATGATCAATTTCTATTTGGAGTCAATGGACGAGTTACCGGCCAGGTGCTGGGTGGACAAGGCATCGACACGCTGAACCTCTCTGCAAAAACGACAGCGCATACGATCAATCTCCAATCCAATACGGCAACATCCACCGGTGGCATCGGTAGTATTGAAAACTTTATTGGTGGTAGTAGTCCATCGGTTATCGACGTTCTCGTTGGTGCCAATTCAGCAACCCTCTGGACGATCAATGCAACCAATGCAGGTCAACTTACTTCAACCCAAACCGGTACGGTTACATTCCAAAATTTCGACAGCCTCACCGGCGGTACAGCCGTGGATACTTTCACCTTCACCGATTCAGGGAGTCTTTCCCGAGCAATCACAGGTGGCACCGCTACTGGGGTGATCGACATTATTGACTTATCCGCCAAATCCTCGCCCCTGGATATACAACTAAACACCACCAGCGGCGTGTTAAGTACCATCGGTAGCTACTCAGGTATTGAACAAATAAATGGCAATGGGCTTGCAGACACCAAGATCCAAAGAATCAATAACGTCACAACAACGTGGGCTTTCAACGCAAGTGGACAAATCACCGTTAGTGGAGTTACCTACAATTCGGTTGGTAGCATCGTTGGTGGTCCGGGAGTCGACTCGTTAACTGGTCCGAGTATAAGTAACGGAATCTCTACCTGGACACTTAACGGTGCAGGCTCTGGAGTTCTAGCCATTCCAGGTTCTAATCTATCCTTCTCAAGCATCAACAATATCACCGGCGGAACGGGAGCTGATGCATTCGAGTTCTTGCCAAGTGCATCTCTCTCCGGAAATCTAAACGCGGGAGCGGGAACAGGACTAAACTCTATTTCTTACGCTCAGTGGTCTACGGCTGTAAACGTCAACCTTGCACTCACTACTGCTAGTAACGCCACCGCAATCGCAGGGATCCTAAGCAACATCCAGATGCTTATCGGTGGTTCAAACAATGATACTCTGACCGGCAACGGAACGAAAAGTACGATACTCGTCGGCTTGAACGGTACCGACAACCTAACAGGTGGTAGCAAGAGAGATATCCTCATCGGCGGATTAGGAACTGATGGAATACTGGGTGCTGCTGGTGACGATATCCTCATTTCTGGAACCACTCAATTCGATACCGATCGCTCGTCCCTCTTCAACATCTATTCCGAGTGGATATCCTCGCGCACGTTCGCCCAGCGAACCGCCAATATCTGGGGGAACGGGACAGGAATAAGAAGCAACGGAACGACGTTCTTCAATAGCAATCCAACCGACGCAATAACCGACACAGTGTTCGCCGACGAAGACATCGATACACTGACCGGCGGACTCAACCAAGACTGGTTCTTCGCGAGCTTGGCTGATACCATCGACTTGAATTCCGGTTCCCTTCCAGACCGCTTGGATCGCTAAGCGGGCTCAGGGAATGCCTCGTCGAACTACTTCCCTTGCGTGCCCTCTTTCCCTTGCTTACCCAACGCACGATAGTAAGCCCGAATCGCATCCGAGAACTCAGGATCGAGAAACTCCCGCTTCCCTTCAATCACCTGTTCAGCGCGCTGCTCACGCAATCGCCCCCACTCAATTCCTTTATCAAGCATCACATTTGGCAACACAGAATTACCCACCGGTTGGTTCTCCGTACGACCTGAATCATCCGGCTCACCACTGCTAGGTTGCCCCTCGCGCTTCTTGGCATTCTGATTCCGTTGCTTCGCAGCGGCTCGATTCGCTAATCGTTGGCTTTGAAGTTGCGAAGTCACCTGATTCACTGCGTCCGCCAAAGAACGCTCGACGGCCTCGCGCTGTGCCTGTGTCTGAGAATTTCCCGTCTGAGAACTATTCTTCCCATCAGGTTGCTGTCCAGAAGGCTTCTCCTGACCAGCCTCCGGTCCACTTTGTGACTGCGACTTTCCTTCCGCATTGCCAGGTTGCTGTGCATTCGGATCCCCCGAAGGTGACGGCGACTCAGAAGATGGCATTTCGTTTGCCCCCGGTTGCTCACCGGCAAGGTATTGGTCCAATGAATCAAGCATACGCGCTAACTGCTGACCCGATGGCTGCTGACCCGGTGACTGCTGACCCAATGGTTGCTGTCCCTCCGGCTGCTGCCCCGATGACTGCTGCCCCGATGACTGCTGCCCCGCTGGTTGCTGTCCCGCTGGTTGCTGTCCCGCTGGTTGCTGTCCCGCCGGCTGCTGACCCGATGGCTGCTGTCCCGCTGGCTGCTGTCCCGATGGCTGCTGACCCGATGGCTGCTCACCCGATGGCTGCTGACCAGATGGCTGCTGTCCCGATGGTTGCTGAGCGTTTGGCTCCGATCGACCTGCGATTTGACCGATCTCCCCGGCCTGCTTCATCAAGCTATCTTTTGCCTGCTGGAGAGCTTGTAACGAGCCCTCTGCATTAGGTGCCGGTTGTGGTTGAGGATTGCCATCGCTTCTCGCCTGCTGCAACTGATTCTGTTGTTGTTGCTTGGCCTGCTTCGCAGCCTGCTCTAATTGGTTCGATGCATTTTCAACAGTTCCCTTGGTTTGCTCGCTCACTTGTTTCGCTTGCTGCTGAAGCTGCTTGCTACCTTCTTGATTGTTTAATCGCTCTTCGTGCCGTGCGCTGCGTGAAAGTTGTTCTGCAACCTGATCTACGGTGTTCTCTACGTTATCTTGGGTTGGCTCCGATTGCGCCAAAGCATCTGCTGTTGGTGCGCGTTGAGTCGGTTGATTTGCTTGACTGAGAACACCCTGCATCTGGTTACGTAGCTGATCGAGTTGCTCCTTCGCTGCATTAACTTGCTCACGTGCTAGCGCAGCCATCGGATTCGGAGCGTCTAAATTAGCGCGTTGTGCTTGTTCAGTCCGTTGCTCTTGTTGCTTCGAACTATCTGCTAGGTTCTTCGTGCTTTCAGCAAGTTTATTGGCGGAGTTGACGCGCTGCTGAGCTTGCAATACTTCTCGCGTCTTTTGATCAACCTGTGCTTGTAAGCCCGCATCCTCAGGTTTCTTTTGAAGAGCGTCCATTGCTTTGCCACGCTCGCTTGACCGCTGCTGTAATTCACGATTTCGATTTTCGCTTTCCTTCGCAGCCTGCTGGGCCTGCTGCTCGCGTCTCCTCGCAAGATCTTTTGTTTGTCGAACTAGATTGTCTCTCATCAAGGATTGGGCGGATTGCGCTTCGGTCAACTGTGCTTGCCTTTGCTTGTCTTCCTTAAAATTGTTCTGATCAACTAATTGATTCAGCCTCGGCTGCAACTCGTCGATTTGTTGTTGAGCTTTTTGTATACTTTGCAGCAACTGTTCGGATTTTTCATTAAGGGCCTTCTGTGTTTCACTGCTATTGGCACCCTTGGCTTGCCGAGCAGCATTCTGAAGCGAATCCGAGATTGCAGATATGTTCTTCCGCAACTCCGGTTGGTTGATTCGGTTTACCGGTGTGAGTGCTTTATTCAAGAGATTATTTGCAAGTTGCTCCGCATTCTCCGCCGCATTGTTGATTTGCAATGCTTGTAACGCTTTCGCATCGCTCGCTTGTTGGTCGGAGTTCTCGAGTTGTTGCGATAAAGCTTCCTCCTTCTTTGCGGCATTCTGAAGTTGCGATGAAGCATCACTCGCGTTGTCCTTCGAAATCTCCGAGAGCTCTTTCTGCATCGTTTTGTTCTTTCGCAATTCTGCCTCAAGCAGCTTCAGAAGCTCTTCTGGAGAATTCTGTGCCAACGCATTTAATTGATCTGCCTGCTGGTACTTCTCCAACATCTCTTTTGCCTGCGCAAACGCTTCACGTGCTGAATCCTTGTTCGGATCCTGTCCGGAGTTTTGTTCCTCAGCCCGATTATTTGTTGGATTGCTAGGATCCCGACTCAAGTCATTAGGCTGCAATCGATTTCTCGAGTTTTCCGCATTCGCCAAATTGCTCGGCTCCGGATTTGCAAGAGAATGCTCCACGAGCTCAAAATGCTCTGCAATTGTCTGTAAAACTTCTTCGGCCTTGGTTTGCTTTTCGACAGCCTGCTCAGCAGCGTTTTGAATTTCTTGCGCATCCTGCGACTGCTGTTTCGTTTGAAGAAACTCCTGATTCGCTTGCGTCATCGGCTCCTGAGCTTGGTCAATCATCTCTAAAGCTCGGTCGCTATCCTTAGCCGCCTGCAATTGAGCATTGTTTAGCAGATCCTGGCGCGTTGCCATTTCGACCAGTGCATCTTGTAACTCTTCGATACTCCGCTCGACCTCCTCTTGCTGCTTACGATTCTCCTGTGGCGTCGATTCACTGCTCTTCGTGTTCTCCTTGAGCTCTTGAGTCTTTGCAACCGCCT
This sequence comes from Pirellula sp., assembly GCA_044344575.1. Taxonomy (GTDB): domain Bacteria; phylum Planctomycetota; class Planctomycetia; order Pirellulales; family Pirellulaceae; genus JBKCUI01. The sequence goes on from JBIJCS010000200.1 coordinate 5,197, forward strand.
GTCTCGCAAGCTCCGAAATGCTCGGAGCAAATTTCTCTAAGAGCTTACGAGCATCGTCGATCGTAGGTTGCACTTCTTTGAGCAAGTCATCGTAGTCTCCAAGAAATTCGTCTAAATCTGCAGCTGCATTCAGGAGGGTTTGGTTATTCGCCGAGCGGCGTTGTTCAAGCTTCTGCCGTACGGCATTCGACGTCTGATTCCAGCGCAACGCGTTGAACTTATCCGCTGATGAGTTGGGGTAGCCTGCTTCTCGCATCCAGTTGTAAATCAACTCAATCCGATTAGGGATACTCTCCCACTGCCTTAGATGACTCAGTTGCCCTTCCACCGAACTCCATTCGTACCGCTCTTGACGTTGCAACGCATCGAGAATCATTCGATTGTCTTGCAATTCATGCGATGCCTCTAAAACTCGGTAAGCCTTCGCGATCGCTAATAAATCCTCTTTGCATTGCTTCCATTCAGGAGAACCGGCAGGCATGGCGATCCAGTTTTCCATGACTTGGGTCCAGGCTCGGCTAGCTAAACCCATGTCGCTCGGGAATAAAGAATCAAGCGGCTTGCGCCGTTGATGCACTTCTCGGCGATCCAACATTTGATTCGTTGCTGGCAGCGCAGCATTCGTCAGTTCGTCCAGCGTGGCAGATCGCAAGCGGCCCAAGACTTCGCTATCCAAACTGGTATCCGTGTTCCAATCGCTGGTGCGGCTAAACAACTCGACGCTACGGACCATTGCATTCCCAACCCCATGGCTGCGTTGCATCAAATCCTTACGTGTTTCTTGAATGCTCCACAACAAGCCACCTTCGAGATTGAAAGCCCAGTGTTGCCCCTGTAGCTCATTTGCACAACGCTCAATACGGCGCAATAACAACTCGTGGGCCTGCGACGATCCCTCTGCCTGTGCCAAGTCCTTGATTTCTTGACGAGTCTGATCGAGAAACCTAATAAATTGCTTGGACTGATCGCGCAATTGCTGCGTTAGATGCGGATCCATTTGCGTAACCAACTGCATCACTCCATCAATGTACTGGTCTGCAATCGTTTGAGATCGCGACAAAGACGGAAAATCAAGTTCATTGCCCTTGAGCACCTGTGCCTTTTGATGGTCGCGAAGCACCATCAAGTCTTTTGTCATCGCCGTTAACGTTTCGTGCCCCAGTAACTGGCGATAAATGTCGCTCAATCGTTGCGAAGATCCCTCCGCATCATCCAAAGACGCTACCGCGCGATCGACTTGCTGCTGCAACATTTGAGCAAGCTTATCAGGAATCCCGTCAGGCTGCCCATTGAGCTTCATCGGTGCCCAAGAAGTCGCATTTGCCCCCATTGCAATCGTCGTTGCATGTTCTTTTTCTAACTTCGAAACGGATCGAACAACGAATTCCGTCTCGGTTTGATCAAGTGGACGAGGTAGATTCGGGATAATCTGCCCTGCTAGAACACGAATCTTTTTGGTAATCTCAGTCCACTCACGTGTGAATTGAGTTACTTCACTCTCAATCGAACTTCGAAGCGATGGTTCGAGTTTTGGATCTTTCAACTGCAATAGTTTCGGCCGTAACACCGCACGCTGAGTTCGGATCAAATCAGTTAGCTTCTGAAGATCCGGCCCCAAGACTGCGCGATAGTACAACGGTTGATGGCGATTGCGATCGAAGTCCTCAGAAGCCAAACTCAATTGAATCGGCAGTGAATAACTCCAATGATCAGCAGTGTCACTTGCAGCTAATCGAACTGAAACCACATCGCCGCTGACCAAAGAACGGGTTACCAAATCCCACGTCCACTCTGCACTGCCACGTGTAGGCTCTTGCACTCCGTCCAAACCAACCCAATTCACCAATGCACTCGTCGCAGGAGCAAACTTTGGGGAATCCAGTTCCAAGGGAAGCGATAAATCCAGTGCCTCCCAAGGTCTTCGATTCACTGAAATCTCTTGCCGAATGGTCGTACCCGGCAAATCATCCGATACGGCACCAGCCATATGGATAAACTCCTGTGGAGATACGATCCAACTTTGATTCGCCATGGGTGGTGTTTTCCAGAGGGTCTTCTCTCCAACGACCCAAGCGACATTTGGGGCGTGGTCCTCTACACTATCAATCTCAAAGAAGGGGCTGAATGTATTTTCAATCGGCAACTCTGCACCAGAGACATCTGCAGATAACTTGACCTGGGCTTTCAAATCACGATCGATTGGCAATCGCAATCTCCAGCGTTTGGATTGAGAATCCAGCTCGAAGTCCAAGGATCTTTTCTCCCCGCTATCCAGCTCTTCAACAGCTAATCGTGCGGAACGCAGTGGCATGGACGGTTCGATCGAGAGCTCCAGGGTCCCTCCCTGCAACACGCGAACGTCACCACGTTCACTCGACGAGTGCGACGGGGGAACTTGGGTGTAGTCTGGAAACTCAATCCGATGATGAAATGTTAGAACGCGGGGCCTAGGGGTCGTATTCAGTACTCGATACGGCGAAACAGCGTCCCCAGAGACAAATCGGTATTCGATACTTTCCGACTGAACACTCGCTATCGTTGCAAAAGTTAATGGTTCGCGTTGAATCAAACTCATCTCCACGCGTTGAGGTGATGCAAAACGATTCTTTGTCTTTGGACGCATTTCAAGAAAGGCTGACTCGGTCGGTTCCCCTCGAATCTCAACTTCGAAGGAAACACTTTGATTTTCCGGCACAGTAACCGCATCGCGGCTCGGTGCCAGGATGTGTATATTCGACTTTGATGGACGTTGAATATCGAGGAATGGAAGCAACACCCGCCCTAACCTCTGTGGCATCTGCAAACCAGGAACAGCGCAGAGGCTCAAAAGCAACGCGAGCGCGCCGGATGCCGCTAACAGTGGTCGCCGGATCAAACTCCACGGCAAAATCGACTTGGGGAACACCACATCGAGCTCGCCTGCAACACCTCGCTGAATTGCAACTAAGAACTCCGAGCTAAAGTGCCTCTGCTCCATAGGAGTCTGCTCTAATTCAACCGCAGATAGCAAACTTTCA
>JBIJCS010000201.1:0-8077 GCA_044344575.1 Pirellula sp.
TTTGTTTCTTTGCGTGAGACAATCTTCTTAGCGTGCCATCGATGTCGTAGCGCCTATTCGTGACGAAGGGCTTCGATCGGATTCATCTTCGCCGCACGAGTTGCCGGATAAATACCGAAGATCAATCCGACCGCAAGCGAAATAAAGAACGCGCCTGGAATACTCTCCGGCACAATCGATGGTTTTACCGTTCGAACTACTTCCGGAAGATCCGCCATCTGCTTGGGGAACCAAACCGTCGCAAGTTCACGTGTCAGATCTACCGCAGGAGCACAAAGTAACCCAAAGAGGATACCCAAGATCCCACCGGTAAGACTCAGCACACTCGTCTCAACGAGGAACTGACGAATAATGTCCCGCCGCTTGGCTCCCAAAGCACGTCGGATACCGATCTCTCGTGTCCGCTCCGTGACGGTCGCAAGCATAATGTTCATAATCCCAATCCCACCGACCAAGAGCGATATCGCCGCAATCATTCCCATAAACAGCATGAACATCGCACGTGTCGTGCGAGCTTGTTCCAACAGTTCCAGTGGGACCACAACCGAAATGTCTTCCATTTTTTCATGACTGCTCAGAGCGGCGGTGACAAGTTCTGCCGTTTTCTTCACTTCGCTAACATCCGCAACACGTAAAGTAATTTGATTGAGTTCGATGATCTCCCCTTCTCGTGACCCGGATCGCATCGTCATGATCGTGTCCCCGATCCGCTGTTGTAGCGTTCGGATAGGGATATAAACGTCATTTGAGAAGTCTTGAGCAGACATCGAACCACCGATAGCGGCCGTAGCTCCCTTCGGTTTCAAAACACCGACGACCAAATAGAAGTCCTGGTTTTCGGGCATGTAAATACGCTGTCCGATCGGATCTTCGTACGGAAACAGCCGTTCAGCGACTTTAGCGGATAGCACACAGTGACAATCGCGTGAAAAGTTCTCGGCATCGGTTAAGAAGTGCCCCGACGAGATCTGCAACTTGGTCACTTCGGCATACTCCGGCGTACAACCTACCAACCGGCCATCGAGCTTGCGATCTTTGAACTGAAACTGTCGTCGCATCTCACGAATCGGAATCGCACTTTTGACCGTGGGGATGGTGTCGACAAGCATGTCGTATTCATCGCGCGTCAAGCCGTAAGGAGTTAAGCCCTGGCTCGACATCTTTTCGCTCGGCGGCTTCACGGTTCGTACCATGATTGTGTCCGCTCCAAGGCTTTCGATCTGCTTCTGAGCCTCGTCGCCGATCCCTTTGCTGATAGCCAGCAACCAAATCACACTTGCTACCCCGATGAAGATCCCCAGCACGGTCAAGATTGAGCGCATGGGGTGTAGCCAAAGGCTCTTGATTCCAAGTTGAATCGTCCCGAGCAAAATTCCCATCGCTGGTTATCTCCGCACCGAAGGCAGTGTGTGTTGTGTTCTGGAGTTGTCGTGCTTACGAACCGTCATGGCAGGACCGGGTTATCCTGGATCGAGTGATTAGACTTCGACCGGCATGTTATCAATCGCGTACTTTGCGGCTTCATCTCGGACTTCTTGCGAGTTGATCTTGTCCCATTGCAATCGCCCATCCTTAAGTCGCACAACCCGTTTCGCTCGCTTCGAAACTTCGTCTTCGTGGGTGACCAAGATAATGGTTCGCCCTTCGTTGTTCAGGCGTTCGAAAAGTTGGAGGATTTCTTCGGTGGTTCGAGAATCAAGGTTCCCGGTCGGTTCGTCAGCAAGGATGAAGTAGGGATCGTTGACCAGCGAACGTGCAATAGCAACGCGTTGCTGTTGTCCCCCGGAGAGCTGAGTGGGACGGTGATCAAGGCGTTCGCCCAAGCCGACCATATGAGCAAGATCAAGAGACCGCTTGCGTTGCTCGGGTGTTAGGGGTTTGCCTTGGTAGAACAGGGGGACTTGAATGTTCTCCACAACAGTGAGTTGCTGGATGAGATTGTAGGCTTGAAAGACGAAGCCGATGCGTTGCGAGCGAATGTCGGCGAGTTGATCATCCGACATTTTGGCAACGTCGTCGTGACCAAGCCAAAGGCTACCGGCGGTCGGTTGGTCCAGGCAACCGAGCAAGTTCAGCAACGTACTTTTTCCCGAGCCCGATGGGCCCATGATCGCAACATAATCACCGATGGGAACATCGAACGTTACACCGCGAAGTGCTCTCACGGTTTCGCTTTTGAGCACGTATTCTTTTTTGAGATCGACGACTCGACATGCGTATCCATCCGTTTTGAGTTCATCTGCCATAGCTGTTCTTGTTCCTAGTCCTAGAACCCAACCGTGCGAGTCGTTGCCAGAATCTCCGTTCCCGATTTCAAGTCCTTAGTTCACCGAAGCTCCTGGGCCTCGGCCCGGTCCTCCAGCACCAGGTCCGCCAGCACCGGGTCCGCCGCCAGGTCCGCCACCGCCAGCATTAGCAGCCATGCGTTTACGAATCACGGCGGTGAGTTCCGCGCGGTCGATCTTTCCATCTTTGTTGGTGTCGTAGTCGCCGAAACCGGCTTTCATTCGCTCTTCTCCAGCGACTTCTTCTTGAGACAAGTTACCGTCGGAGTTCGTGTCGAAACGTTGCATCATCATTCCGACGATTGCATCTGGACTCATGCCACCGCCAGCACCACCACTGCCGGAACCGGGGCGACCACCGCCTGGGCCGCCGGGCCCGGCGGCACCTGCTGGACCGATTGCGGCTGGAGCATTTGATTTAGGCAAAGGTTCGTTGGACATTGCGACAAGCTTGGATCGATCATCCTCATCTTGGAATTCAGGAATATCCATTTTATCGAGGTGGTTCCGCGGATCGAGCACGACGTTGTCATTCGCAGCGATTCCTTCTTTAACGGTTACGAATTTGTCGTTCGTGGCACCGATTTTTATTTCGCGAGTATCCCACTTGTTGTTATCGCGGACGAGAACAAAGTGATGCCGTTTCGATTCGTAGACAGCGTGTACGGGGATTTGAATCGCTTTATCGATTTGTTCGACGAAGATTCTTACTTCGGCAGTCATACCGGTTCGGATGGTCTCTGGTGGGTCGACGATTTGAACATAGGTAGCGTATTCTTTGACGTTCGAGCCCCACCAGTTCCCTGGTTCAGCGTATTTGTTGACTTTGATTACACGTCCGAGAAGTTCATTTTCGACGGCGTTGACGCGGATTTTTACTGGCATCCCCTCTCGAATCAGGCTGATTCTGGACTCATTGATTTTGGCTTTGACTTGCATCCGAGTAGGATCAGGGAGTAAGAAGATCGTTTGTTGTTCACGAACGAGAGCGCCTGCTTCGACGATGAATTCGCTACCACCGCGACCTGAGCTCTTGTTGGCATAGACGACTTGGCCGTCGGCGGGTGCTTTGATAGTACAAGCACGGATTTGGGCTTCGATTTCGGAGAGTTTTTCTTTTTCTTCGACGAGGGTGTTCTTGTCGGATTCGAGTTTTGCTTTGGTCGTTTCGATGTCTGCGTCGTATTGGACCAGCATTTTCGCTTTGGTCAGTTCATCGAGGACGCGCAAGCGGCCTTGTGCCGACTCAAGAGTGCTCTTTGCGTTTTCGACAGAGAACTGTTCGGCTTCGATTTGCAGGGGCTTGAGTGTTCCCTTTGCGGCGAGTCGTTCAGCGCTTTCGAGGGAGAGTTCGGCTTTGCGAAGGGATTGCTGGGCGACAGCGATTTCGCTGAGGATTGCTTTGCGTTCGGTGAGGAAAGTTCCTTCAAGGTATTCTTGGCGAGCGATGACGGCCTTATTGACGGAGGCTTCGGAGCTGATGACAGAGGATTCAGCAGTGCTAACGACAATGCGTTGGTTTTTGGCTTCTTGTTCCAGAGCGGAGGAGTCGAGTTGACAGAGGGTATCCCCTTTTTTCACGAGTGTGCCTTCTGCGATAACCGTTAGGATTGGGGTGCCGCTGCCGCCTCGACCTTTGACTTCGCATTTGACTTCATTGTTGCTACTCGATTCGATTTCGCCTTGCTCGAGGACGATGTGATCGAAGGGTCCTTCGGCGACCGCGTGCAGCATTGGTTCTTCCGAACCTTCGTAGTCCATCCCTTTTTGGTTTTGGTACCACCAATAGCCACCGGCGGAGAGGCCAGAGAGAGCGAGCAAGCTGAGGATGGTTTTTTTCATGGTTTGCTGGGAAGTATAGGTTTGGCGTTACGCGAACTTGGCATGGTCTTCGGGTTGGAGGACCGATGCGATAGGTTACAGGTAGTATGGAGTGATGGAAAGCGGTTGCGGGGTTGGCGAGCGGTGCGGGGGGGTGCTGTGCAGGAAAACAGGAGGGTTCAGGGATTGAGGAGGGCTTAAGGAATAGGGATAAAATCGACTTTTTCGGTAAGTTTTCGCCAGTCAGAGTTTCGGTTCGAGCCGAAAAACTGCAGGGAAGCCCAAGGTTTTGGGGTGGGGCAGGATCGATGTTCGAGCCTTGACGAGTCAAAACGTCGCTGACCGTACGGGTGTTAAACCCTTCGGAGGTAGGAAAGTTTTGCAGAAAATGGTGTATAGGGCCAAGCCCACTGGACGCAGGGTGGGGTATTGGTTAAACTTTTGGACCCTTTAGCGAACAAGAATTCACGGAACGTAGGTATAGTCCTAGGATTTTGGAGATAAGGTTGCATGGTTAAGTTGCAGGTCCGCGATCGTGAGACGATTCAGGAAGCGGTAAGGCGATTCCGCAAGTTGGTTGAGCGTAGCGGGTTGAAGAAGGAGATGCGACGTCGCGAGTTTTACGAAAAGCCGAGCGAGATCAAGCGGCGGAACAAGCAGCGAGCGGAGCGTCGTAATCGACGAATCCGATTGCACGGCGTATAATCGTCCGTGCACGAGTTTGCTCGTGATAAAGGTTCACTGCAGAGGAAAAAAACCTGTGCTGGGAACTGTTGGATAGCCGAAGCAATCCAACGAGAGATAGAACAGATAGGGGCGAATAGCTCAGTTGGTTAGAGCGCCACTCTTACAAAGTGGATGTCGGGGGTTCGAGTCCCTCTTCGCCCATTCTACAGCCCCTGATTCAGGGGCTTTTTTTATTAGCTCGTCATACCTTTGACGCTCTGCCTGCTGTTGATGTTAGGCCTGCAGTTGACGCTCTGCCTGCCGGTGACGCTCGCAATTTTGTAGTGTGGGCTTCCAGCCCGCACGCTCAAGACAATGCAAGTCTTCAAATCGGCCCAATTCGTATACGCCCGGTTCCAATCCACTCTCGCTGCCAACTCTACAATTGAGAATGCGTCATGGCCATTGCCTTGGGCTTTCACACTTTTCCAGCAAATGCCGATGACGCGCCGAATCACTACGATTTCTCGGTGTTCGACAGTTGCGGGCTATCGTATCTGCCATGTACCCAAGGAAAAAAGCTTGAAATGCCACTCGGTGTAGGATAGACCGGCTTTACCTCTGCGTGGCAAGGTCGCTTAATCTCTTGACGTCGGAATACCCGATTGGATGTCGGTCGCAAGTATCGTTTTTTTTAGCTGAGGTCTTCGTGCGGGAATCCGCAACGCAAACTTGTTGAACGTGGTTGCGATAGCGTTGCAAATATTAGTCAGTTCTAACTCGCGATCATCATCACTCATTAGCTTTCTGGACCGCGAAGCTTGTGGAACTGCCCTCGGATCGCTGGCATGCTAATCGCCTAACCGCGGGCCGAGAATATCAAGAGCGGCACAGGAAACTCCCTCCTACTACAAAACGGACAAGACTAGAAACGACTCAAGTCGGCTTTTGATTGAAGTGCAGGATCTCGAAACAGGTACTGGCTCCTAAGAGAATCGTATCGTTACTCGTCAATGGGTGAAGATGGTCGTAGCAAATCGTCTCGCCGTTGATTTTGACAAGGCACTGACAGTTGTTGGGCTCAATCCAGAGTAGACCATCTAGCCAGTGAATAAAAGCGTGCAAGGGTTCTATGCCGACTTCTTGAATCTGGATCTGTGCGAACGGACTACTCCCAATGGTTAACGATTTGGAAATTGCGAAATGCGTTTCAAGAATCACTGAATTTTCAGAAGCCACGTTTACGCAGAAACCGCCAAGTTGTTGACTGGATTGATTGCCGACGCTATCTCCTAATTCGTTTGGATTTGAAACGTATTGCGCAGGGTCTACCACTCTGTTCAGCCACCCCTGCACCTCTAAGGATTGCGATGGGATACTTGGGGGAGAAAGGACTGGACGAAATTGAAACTTTTGACCCGCGTCGGGAATGCAGAATCCGTTCGGCTGCTCTACAGACTGCATGCTTCCATTTGGAAAATGGGCGATGATTTTCTTGTTTTTGTTGACTCCTAACTCACTATGTGAGTAATGGATTTTTGTATCTTTTACCATGAAGGTTCCGTGTGTTCGGCTCACCTGTGACCATATTTTTTCTGCCGAATGGGGACGAAACGCGATATCGTTCTGGTTCTTTCGGTCTGGAAGCGGTTTGTCTTTGCCGAAGGTCAGCGTCGTACCACCGTGTAAGTGCCAGAAACTGTTGCCGAAACGTATCGTATACTGGCAGGCGATTCGGTTGCGCCGAAGGCAAAATTGCGGAGAAACGGAGTTTGGATTGTTGCGAATCTTGCGGGGACGGGGATCCAAAATCAAACTGAGTTGCCGAGATGTGGCCTCCGGTGGAGCGTTGTCTGCAATGGTAACGTTATTGTAGGTGTATCCGCCAAGGATCGTATTGTGGTCTCCGTTTACCTGCATCGATTGATTCAGTGTGTATTCTCGCTTGATATGAACGACATCTGATCTGCGAAGTACCGGAACGGTAATACACCAATTCCAGTTTCTAGCGTTTTGCGGCTGGATGCATAATTCGTACTCGCGGTCTTCGGGGGCTAGTTTCAACGAAACACGACACGCCGATCCGGTCGTGTAGAGGTATCTTCCCCTGCCTGGACCGTCCACGTTTCCGCGTCTGAGCCAAACGGCTACCTTCTGACCATCTAGCTGGGTTTTGATCAGTAATGTAATCGTAATCTCGTCCGTTGACGGGGACTCTATTGGTACGTCGGCGAGCACTTCGATGCGGTGTTTTGCGAACCAGCGGTGATCGGAGAAGTTCGCGAAATCAGGAACTTGCGTTACTTGGATGGTTGTTTGAAACTGAGTGTTGCTCTGAAGTCGTTCGATCGCGTCGTTTCCCAGACTTGCAGCACCCTTCGGACTATCATCATTCGATGAAGCGACCGCGGATACTGATCCCTTGAGAGACTCATTTGGGACATGCACCTTGAACCCGGACTTGGTGTCCGTCAATGAACTGTACGTATTCAAGGAGTCTTGCAAGGCTTTCAAGTCAGAATCGAGCGATATAAAATCTGCGGATGTCTCATCATTCCTGGCTAACTCTGTAGGAATGATTGCTGAATCGTAGGGGAGATCGCTCTTGCAAACGGAGCAGGTGCGATCGCTTTTGGCGAACTCTTCGATCGAGCCAAAAACATTCGATTTATTGCATTTGATGCATTCGAATTTGATCGTCATGTTATTGCTTCTCCATGAAATTCATCGTGATTCCATCGGAAATAAACTCGATCTTGTAGCCTCCCTCGCTTAAATCGTCAAACTGTACGGTCGCGTTTCGATCCGGCATCGCTTCTTGAGATTCATTTCCCGATCCCGCGTCCAAACGGCTAATTCTCACCAAACAACGGCGCGTATCGGTGCTGCCATCAACGGCGCGAATACCGATAGTCATGTGAAAGCTCGTTGCGGTTGCGTACGCGACCGTGATCGTCAGGTTGAAATGCTTGGTGGATCGGGTGTGAGTGATGGAAGTCCGCTCACCATTCGAAGAACCATGCGCCATCTCCAAAACCCGAGGTGATATGCTGGTCGACGCGTCACTGGTTTCATGCCAAGCGATCTCTAACGCTTGATTGTCGAGTTCGAAAAGAATCGAAAAGTCGAAACTTTCCTTGACCCTCGGAAGCGTTCCGAGCATGCGTTCATGAAGCTTGGTCGCGTGTTCCTCTTCAAAAAGTTCTTGTGCTTCCTGCCAACCTGGGTTGTAGGTTTCGAAATCCGCAAGCAACGTAATAATCCAAGGGGTGCGGCTTGCGAATCGGTAAAAAGCCTCAAGCTCG
>JBIJCS010000202.1:0-8076 GCA_044344575.1 Pirellula sp.
GTTCAAAAAATGAGCCGCACGACGCACTCGCATCCACTCTGGCTCTGCATCTTCTGGATGATGTGTATCGCTTCCCTCTTCGCTTGGATCCACCACCATTCGAATCTTCGCATCCACAAACAATTGGCGCAGTGGCATGCACTGCATTCAAAAGAGCACACGCAAGACACAGCCCAAGCGACTTGGAAACCCGTTGTCCTTCGAGGTTTCATCGAACAAACGATCCGACTGCGACAACGCAATTCCTACGACGCAGATGAAGCACAAGCATGGCAATCACAAACCATTCTGCGCACTGAATCCTTGCAACTTTCCCCCAGTCACTGGATCCCAGTGCAACTCAACGTCCACCTCGTCGTCGATGGACATCTAACAGGTTTCTATCCCGGCGACGAAATCCAACTCTACGGCGCATGGCGCAGACCGCTCGAACCCTCCAACCCCGGACAATTTGATGTTCGTAATCGGTATGCTGAATTGGGGCTCGCAGCGCAGGTTCAAGTCGATTCAACGTCGCTAATTCGAAAACGTAAAGATGGCACAGCCTGGAGAATCGATCGTTGGCTTGCACGCTGGACGGAAAACTCTCTTCATGCCATGAATCACTACGTGCCACTGAATCAAGCTCCATTAACAGCGGCACTGGTTCTCGGGCAACGTGAACAAGCCGACTGGGACTTGCAAGTAGAAATGCTCGCGACGGGTACCATCCACATGATGTCCATCTCTGGCATGCACATCGAAATGGTCGCCGGCGCGCTCCTGCTTATCGGTTGGTTACTTCATCTACCTCGAGGCCCCGTTTACTTAGGTACCGTCTGCCTTTGTATTCTCTACGCCTCACTCTGTGGTGCAAATCCACCAGTCGCCCGCGCCACCATCATGCTCACTTGTGGTCTCCTTGCACGCTACCTCGGTTGGGCTTTTTCCGGTTTGAATATCCTTGCCTTCGCAGCCCTCATCCTCCTTGCTCAGCGTACATCCATCGCATTTGACGTGGGATCACAACTCTCCTTTTTAACCGTCGCAGTGCTCATCCTGACCTTTCCTATCCTCCGCAAAAACACCGTGTCCATCGAGCGGCTGATCGAATCAAAATACTCCACGCTTGAACGGATCCTTCGCGGAACAAAAGAGATTGTTCGAGAATCCATCCGTAGCAGCTTTTGGGTCTGCTTCCTCTCCGCACCCCTCGTCTGGACATCCTTCCACATCATCAGCCCCATTGCCATCCTCTTTAACTTGGTTCTGTGGCTACCGATGCTGATCGCACTCCTCGCTGGCCTAGGTCTCGTCCTCCTTTTTTGGATCCCTCCCATCGCTTGGTTTTGCGGCTTGCTCTGCGGTGTCTCTCTAGCTGCTCTCGAACTCGCCGTCGCAATCGGCTATCGAATCCCGTACGGTCACCTATGGGCCGCAGCTCCGCCAACGTGGTGGCTGATCGGATTCTATACGCTCGCTCTTGCAATAGCGATTTCTCGAGGCACTCGAAAAATCCGAGCCCGCCGCGAACTCATCTGGGGGTTAAGCACCTGGTTCGTATTCGGCGGCGCACTCGTTCTATCAAGGAATTCCCCCACCCTTTGGCAGTATTGGCGAGGACAAGGTACCCTCACCGTCACTTTCCTAGACGTCGGACACGGCTCCTGCGTGCTAATCCAATCTCCATCGGGTGCATCGTGGCTCTACGACGCAGGGCGACTAGGTGACCCACAAAGAAGTCACCAAGCGATCGCACAAGCCCTTTGGCAGATGGGTATCCATCAGCTCGATGGAATCATCCTCTCTCACGCGGACTCCGACCACTACAATGCCATGCCAGGACTCATCGAGCGTTTCTCGATCTCACGATTTGTAACCACCCAATTCACTCTCGATCACCATTCCGCAACCCTCCAAGCTCTCCTGACTTCTCTGCGAAAGCAAAAGATCCCGATCGAAATATGGGATCGATCGACTTCGTCTGCCGCAACTACCGATTGCTCTTGGAAAACCCTCTTTCCAACGCAACCCGACAAACAAATCGCTCTTATTTCAATTCCTCCAAAAAACGGGAAGCAAACAAAAACACGCTGGAACGACAATGCAACGAGTCTTTGTGTCGCGATTGAATATGCGGGCCGCACAATCCTCCTGCCGGGAGACTTGGAAGAACCCGGTACTTCACAACTACTGACTTTCCCTAGCGTAGATTGCGATGTGCTGATGGCACCACACCACGGTTCTCTGACCACACATCAATCCGAACTCTTTCAGTGGGCCAAACCGGAAACCGTAATCATCAGTGGATCCGAACGCTCCGTCACCCCCGAAGTCCTCCAAACCTACGCTCCCGATCGACAGAGAGTCCTCCACACGGCGCGCGACCACGCGTTGCAACTCACCGTCGACTCGAACGGAAACATGTCCTGGTTTCGATGGACCAACAATCGATGGCAACCGATCCCAATTCCTATTCCAACAAAGAATCCAATTCGCTGACTAACTCTCCGAACCGCTGCAATGCGGTCTCTACCGGTGCAGGACTTGTCATGTCTACCCCTGCATCCTTGAGCAAGTCCAATGGGTCTTTCGAACATCCTGACTTGAGAAACCCTAAATACTGAGCCAACTCCGACGCTCCTCCTCGCATCACACGCTGCGCTAATGCAATCGCTGCAGACAAACCCGTCGCATACTTGTACACGTAAAACGCGCGATAGAAATGAGGGATCCGGAAACACTCCAACTGCAACGCCTCGTCGATCTGAAAGCCAGGTCCAAAATAGTCTTTCAGAAGTGCCCCATACGTTGACTTGAACGACGCCACCGTCAATGGCTCTCCTGCCTCCGCCATCGCATGGATCTTCTTTTCAAATTCAGCAAACATCGTCTGCCTGACAATCGTCGCACGAATACTGTCGATCTCATGATTGATGATCGCTGCCCGCTCCTGCTTGGTCTTCGCATGACGAATCATGTGCTCCGCAAGCAATTGCTCATTAAACGTCGAGGCTACTTCAGCCACAAAGATCGTGTAATTGTAATACTGAAACGGCTGATTGCGTGCAGAGTAGTAGCTGTGCATCGAATGCCCAGCTTCGTGCGTCAACGTAAAGACATCGTTCAACACATCCGGCTTGTAGTTCATCAAAATATAGGGATCTGCATCAAAGGTACCACAACTGAACGCACCACTTTGCTTGCCTTGATTCGGATACCGATCACACCATCTTCCACGCAACCCCTGCGATAACACCCCACAATACTCATCACCTAAGGGCTTGAGAGATTCCATCACCAACCCGCAAGCCTCATCCCAAGTCCGATGAACTGGGGCTTCTGACAAGATCGGTACATAGGTATCGTAATGATGAATCGTATCCAATTTCATCTTTCGCCGACGCATATCAAAGTAGGCATGGACGGCCGGCAATTGATTTCGCACCGCCGCAATCAAATTGTCATAAACGGCCAGTGGTACATTGTCCCCAAACAGCGATGACTCCAGTGCACTCGGATAGTTTCTCGCCCTCGCATAATACACGTCGGTATGAACACTCCCTGCCAAGGTTGCAGCAAGCGTATTTTCATGCGCAGCAAACTCCGAGTAATACTGATGAAAAGCTTGCTTGCGTATCTCTCTCTTCGGAGAAATCAAAAAGCCACTAAACGATGCATTGGTCAACTCAACTTTATCCCCATTTTCCACTTCGATCTGACCAAACTTCAAGTCCGCATCATTGAGTTGACGAAAAGCTTTGCTTGCCGATTGCGACATCTCGCTCTGCATCGCTAACAATCGCTCTTCGCTCTGAGACAGCGTATGCGCTCGGTAACGATGGATTCGCTGCAGTACCAATCGATAAGGAGCCAAGACATCACTGCCGAGCCACTTCTGCATCGTCTCATCTGGAATCGCTAAGATCTCAGGTCGAATAAAACTCGCCGCCTGACCCACTCGAGAGGCAATACTCTGATAGCGCGCCGCAAATCCCTGAGCCACACTATTGCTTTGATCTTCCGTCGTCTTTAAAAACGCATAAGTCCCAATTCGCTCCGCGATCCGATCTGTTTTTACGTCGTAATCCAAACACGCCGCAAGCACTTCAGGAGACTCCCCCAAACGCCCTTGAAAAGCCTTCATCCCATCAACACACGCCTCCAATTCAGGCAACGCCGCTTGCCAAGCTTCATCGTTGGGAAACAGACTCGACAAGTCCCATGTATCTCCGATTGGAACTTCACTTCGCTTTGGATTGCTCATCTTGGATTACTCACCCGTTTTGATTTCTTTGGCTAATTGGAATTAGAATTGGAATTCCGCAAACTAATGATGGTTCACACCGGCGTCCGTTGGGATCAACCGCACCGTTCCGGAGAGGATTGTATGGACAATCCCAAGACTGTCTATCAAGCACAGCCCTCCCGTTCGATCAATCCCAACGACTCGGCCAATCACCTCACGGTGCGGTTGCTGAACACTTACCCAACGCTCCGCAAGCCAGTCATGGGTTCGCCAAGCTTGCATGAACGATTCGGGATCCTCTTGAAAACGAACCAAGTTCTCGCGAAATACTTGGAGAAACCGCAGCAATACGGACTCAGGAACTACCGACTCCAACGCAGAACTTACTTCGCCCGAAGTCCGAACGACTTCATGCAAGCTCACTGCGTTCCTTCGCACCTCGTCATTCGCAGCATCAAAGCGAACATGGCAGTTGATCCCTATTCCGACGATCACAAAATCATCACCGATCCCGGCATTGCCATAACTCGTTTCCATCAAGATTCCGCACACCTTGCGATCCTCGATGTACACATCATTCGGCCACTTGACCATCGGCTGCGAACGGACCAGCGGTGCGATAGCTTGTGCAACCGATAATCCGACCTGCAAGGGGAGCGATGCAAGGGAGGCTCCACCCTGCAAAAGCAGATCCCTGGAAGAAAATCCAACGGAAAACATCAAACAACCGGGGGGTGAAAACCAACGATTCCCACCGCGCCCCGCCCCTTGAGTCTGCACATCGGTAACGATCAAGGCAGGCAAAGCAATCGAACCATCCTTAATCCTTCGATGCAGCGATCGATTGGTCGAGTCAATCTCTTCGAACCACTCCAAATGGGAGAACCATCCAAGTTCTCGCAGGGAATTTAACGCTGCTGTTCGCCGAAAATCTGGGATCATTCGATGGACAACCATCCGTCACTTGTGCAACTACACACGTTGACCCAAACGATCCGCTAAACGACGCAGCGTTCGGCTCGCATCGTTCTCGACAAGCTTGGCATGAATCAAATGCAACTGAGTTCGATCGTTCCAAGCCTCGGTCAACGCAGCATCGAATTCAGCCTCATTCCGCACCACGTAGCCCTTACCCCCCCCGTACACTTCCGGCAACTTGGAGTAATTCCATACGGCGATCTCGTTGTACTTCCAAGTCCCTTCCTGCAGAAAACGCTCCGTTCCATACCCGTGATTGTCGAGCACGATGATGATTGGCGAATATCCCTCGCGAATCAACGTTGACATCTCCTGGCCCGTCATCTGAAAGGCACCGTCTCCAGCGATCACCAACACGCGATCGTGCGGCTTGGCCACGCAGGCTCCCAAGGCTGCGGGTACGGAAAAACCCATCGATGTGTAATAGGCAGGAGACAAATAATCGGTTCGTTCGTGAATTACCAACTCCGAAGAAGCGAATAGTGAATCTCCAATATCCGCGATCACAATCGTCTGTGCGTCGAGCTGAGTGTTGATCCGCTCAATAATGCGGGTCACCGACAACCCTTGGTCCGACTTCACCACAAACGCATGCGGCTTCTTTAAATGCAATTGCTCCGGAATATGACGCCGAGCCGGGCTCGGATTCGCTGAAATCACCTTGGTTATAAAATCACCCAACGGCACATTCGGGTACTGGTGATAAGAAATTTGCATCTGCTCGCTCGTCGCGTAAATCACATTCCGCACATCTAACTGAGCCGTGTAAATGCCCAAATTGATATCCGTCATGAACGCCCCGAGCATCAAGATGCAGTCGCTCTCTTCTACATACTGCGTGACTTCCTCACGCCCCATGGCTCCTTCATAAAGACCGACAAACAAAGGATGCGTCTCATCCACAGCACTCTTGCCCAGAATCGTCGTCGCGATCGGTATCCCGGCTTGCTCAGCTAACTGAATCACTTGGTCTTGCAAACCAAAACGATGCACTTCCACCCCCGCGATTATCAAAGGCTTCTTCGCGGCATTCAACTTCTCGATCGTCTCACGAACCGCTTCTTCTAAAGCCAACGAATCCGACGATTGAACCGGACTGCGATAAGCATGTGTTACGGTCGGAACCACGTCTACCATGTCGCGTGGAAGATCGATATACACCGGGCGCTTGTACTTGTAACATGCGTCCAAGACACGGTCGATCTCGCTGAAAGCTGTCGCCGGATTATTTAACTCTGTCGCCGCAATGCAAAGCTTCTCGAACACCTCTAGCTGAGTACTAAAGTCCCGGACCTTATGATGCAACAGTGGATTGTTGACTCGCTCCTTGAGCCCCGGCGAACCAGTAAGCATCACCACCGGTGACTTCTCCGCAAAAGCCCCAGCAACGCTGTTGCATACCGACAGACCACCCACACAATAGGTCACACACAACGCACCCATGCCATGGATTCGGGCGTAAGCGTCCGCCGCAAATCCAGCACAGTCCTCACGTGTGCATCCTACGACCCGAATCGGACTCTCTTCGAGCAAACTGTAGAAACGAAGTACATAGTCACCGGGGATCCCAAAACAATCATGGATCCCATAATCAATGAGTCGATTGATCAAGTACTGCCCGATCGATACCTCTCGACTACCTCGCCGCTCGGTAGCAGGCGAAGCTTTCGATGCATTGCGATCCATAGAACTGAGCGGATTGGCCATGTGCATGCTCCGATACGAAAAAGAAAAGGTCGGGGTGTTTAAAACGGACCATCGAACCAACTACTCTCGGAATCGGAAGAGCGGAACAATCCGCCTACCGGGTCGTGTTCGTTCGTCGGGCCTAGTTCTTCAATTCCACTAAAGCAGGAGTATTATCCCCCGTTGGCAATGCCTGCTCATTCGCCATCTTGCGAATGTCCTCAGTGATACGCATCGAGCAATACTTCGGTCCACACATGCTGCAGAAGTGAGCACTCTTGAACGTATCCTGTGGCAAAGTCTCGTCGTGATAAGCCTGCGCAGTTTGCGGATCGAGAGACAAACGAAACTGCTCTTTCCAGTCGAAGGCAAAGCGTGCTCGCGACAACGCGTCATCGCGATCCTGGGCCCCTGGTCGCTTTCGAGCAACATCCGCGGAGTGTGCAGCAATCTTGTATGCGATCACCCCTTGCTTGACGTCTTCGCGATTCGGCAGTCCCAAATGCTCCTTGGGTGTAACATAACAAAGCATCGCAGCACCGCTCCATCCAGCCATGGCTGCACCGATGGCACTAGTGATGTGATCGTAACCGGGGGCGATATCGGTAACCAAAGGCCCGAGCACGTAGAAAGGTGCTCCATGGCAAACTTCTATTTGCTTTTTGATGTTCATGTCAATTTGGTCCATCGGAATATGGCCAGGCCCTTCGACCATCACCTGCGTTCCCTTTTCCCAACTCCGTTTGCAGAGTTTGCCAAGTACGTCGAGTTCAGCGAACTGAGCTGCATCACTCGCATCGGCGATCGATCCCGGCCGCAGCCCATCTCCGAGGCTCCAAGTCACGTCATATTGCTTCATGATGTCGCACAAGTCATCGAATGCTTCATAGAGCGGGTTCTGCTTGCGATGCGCCATCATCCACTTGGCAATCAGCGATCCACCTCGCGAAACAATTCCAGTCACACGTGTGGTCGTCAGGTGAAGATGCTCCAGCAACAGACCACAGTGGATCGTCATGTAATCGACCCCCTGCTTGGCTTGATGCTCGACCATATCGAGGAAGTGCTGTGCTCTCATGTCTTCGATGTTCCCACCGAGTTCCTCAAGCATCTGGTAGATCGGTACCGTTCCAATAGGTACCGGCGAAGCCCCGATGATGGCTTTGCGGATGTTATCGATATCT
>JBIJCS010000203.1:0-8072 GCA_044344575.1 Pirellula sp.
CAAATTGAAGACAGCGATAGCGATCAGCGATGATAATTGCACGGATGTTTACACCAATTGTTTGGGTTTTATCGCTGTAGTTCGGGACGGTCATGTGATTGGCTACAATGTCTTGGTAGGTGGTGGGTTGGGAGTCACGCCGAGTGCGAAGAAGACATTTCCTAGGCTTGCGACTCGCCTCGCTTTTGTGACGCCGGAGCAAGCGGTGGGGGTTGCGGAGGCGATTGTGAAGGTACAGCGGGACTTTGGTTATCGAGAGGATCGCAAGCGTGCGAGGCTCAAGTATTTGGTGCATGATCAGGGGATTGAGTGGATGCGGCATCAAGTAGAGACGTACTATGGTACGAAGTTAAAGGATTGCACAGCGGATGACGTGACCGAGCATCGCGACCATATGGGTTGGGAGGATCAAGGAGACGGGCGATGGTTTTATGGTTTCAACGTCGAGAACGGTCGGCTTTACGACGACGAGAATCGACGGTGGAAGCTGGCTCTTCGGGAGATTTGTGAAGAGTTCAATCCAGAGCTTCGGCTGACGGCGCACCAGAGCATTTTGTTCTGCAATATCGATCCGAAAGACAAGTCGAAGTTAGAGGGGATGATCAAGAAGCGTGGTTTGCCGTTGACGGAAGAGATTTCTAATGTGCGACGTTGGTCGATTGCGTGTGTGGCTTTGCCTACTTGCGGATTAGCGATTACGGAGAGTGAGCGGGCTTTGCCTGGTGTGATTGATCAGATGGAAGTGGTGTTGCAAGAGTTGGGGTTAGACAAGGAGTTATTTACGGTTCGGATGACAGGGTGTCCGAACGGGTGTGCGAGGCCTTACAACGCGGACATTGGGTTGGTAGGCAAGGCGAAGGGCAAGTACACCGTGTATGTTGGTGGCGCGCGATTAGGGACTCGGTTGGGCTTTATCTACAAGGACTTGATACCGATGGAGTCGGTGGTTGAGACACTCAAGCCGTTATTTGTAGCGTTTAAGGAGCAGCGGCAGGGCCAAGAGTCATTTGGTGATTTTTGTGCGCGGTTGGGTCAAGAATCGGTGCAGCAGATTGGATAGCGGATTGGATTGACGAGTTCTTTGGGATCTACCGAAGGGATCTTCAGCGAAAAACGGCATCCGTGCCGACTGGGGTTGCACACGTTTTGGTGGTATGCGGGCAGCAGGGGACTGCTGCCGAACGCCCAGGCCACGTCCATGTGGCATTTTTTCGCTGAAGTCAGATCGGAATGCCGTTGCGTTACGCGGCGGCGAGTTCGAGTTGACGACCGCTTTGCGAGCGGGCTTGGATACCTTCGATGAACTCTTCGAAGATTCGGATATCGAGTGCGCTGGCGGCGGGGGATTCTGGATGGAATTGGCAGCCGACGACGAACCAATCGTCATCTTTGTTTTCGATTCCTTCGATGACACCATCTTGGCAGCGAGCGGTCACGCGGAAGGAGTCAGCGAGTCGGTCGATCGCCATGTGGTGTCTACTGGTGACGCGGATTTCACCTTCGCCGTAGACACGTCCGAGGATGGAGTTTGATTCGACGATGAGAGAGTGGCGATGGTTCGGGTCGTGTGGATCGCGGTGTTGGAGGGCATCGGGAAGGTCGACTGGGATATGGTAGAACAGGTTTCCACCTTCGGTGATATTGATCAATTGCAAGCCGACGCCGATAGCCAGAAGGCTCATTTTTCGGCGGGAGATTTCGAAGGCCAGGCGTCGATCAAAATCTTCGCGTCGGGCTTCCATGGGACGTACGGAACTGTGTAGCATGTATCCGTCGCGGCGTGGGTCCAAGTCAGCACCGCCGACGAGCATGAAACCGTCTAGGGTATCGAGCAGGGGTCCGAGGCAATCGAAGTCTGTGGTGGGTGGGAGAACGACAGGGATTCCTCCGGCGTTGACGATCGAGTCAAAGTAACCGGTAGCGAGGTAGGCGAATGCGGGTGCTCCTTGGCTGGCTCCGCGGTAGTCACAATTCATCCCAATGAGTGGCTTACGTGCCATGCTTCGATTCCTCCGATGCTGAATGAGAATTTGATGAGTTCTGATTCCCTTGAATCCTTTCCAAGGGGGCTCAAGCGAGCGGGCGTAAGTTAGGGGATACGGATAGCGCAATCAAGCTTTGGGCCATATTTTGCGATTTCTAGAAATGCTAGCTCAAGATAGAGTGCTAGCATTCTCGCGTAAGGAAGTGGTTCCGAGGTGTTTGGTGGGGATTTTGGCTGAAGTTGGGTGTTCAGTGGGTTGATTGGGACTTGGATTCAGTCGCGAGATATCCTGTGGAGATGTTGTATGCAGGGTCGATAAACGATGGATTAGCAACATTGAGGAGCAACTCTATGGCCAGCGATTCGCGACTGAAAGAACAATTACCGAAGCTCACCGATGCGATAGTCGCGTCGTATCGTGCTTGCGATCGGATCAATCATTTGGGTCATTGCCCGTTGCCGAAGTACGAGGTGGTGATTCAGATTTTGGAGGATCTCAAAGACATCTTTTACCCGGGGTTTCGCAGGCGTGAGGGGCTTCATGCGGGGAATGTGACTTACCATGTCGGGAACTTGATCGATGCGTTGCATGACAAGCTAACGACGCAGATCACTCGGGCTTTGATTCATGCGAATCGCGTCAATCATTTGCCTGATGAATCGATGCAGGACGAGGGTTGCAAGGAGGCTGAAGACTACGAGGCCCGAGGGCAGCGGATTGCGATTGCGTTGCTCGAAAAAATCCCTGCCTTGCGACAAGGTTTGGCTAAGGACGTTGACGCAGCTTTTGCGGGTGATCCTAGTGTGACGAATCGCGACGAGATTGTCTTTTGTTTTCCTGGGCTTGAAGCGGTCACGATCTACCGCATTGCGCATGAGCTTTTTCGTTTAAAAGTCCCGTTTATTCCGCGAATGATGAGCGAATGGGCGCACAAGCAAACCGGTATCGACATCCATCCTGGAGCGAGCATTGGGGAGCATTTTTTCATCGATCACGGAACCGGAGTGGTGATCGGGGAGACTTGCAAGATCGGTGACCATGTCAAGATTTATCAAGGTGTTACGCTTGGTGCTTTGAGTTTTGCGACCGATTCGAACGGCGAATTAGTCAGGGGGACCAAGCGACATCCGACGATTGAAGACCATGTGGTTATTTATGCCAATGCGACGATTCTAGGTGGAAATACCGTCATTGGTCACCACAGTGTGATCGGGTCGAGCGTTTGGGTGACATCGAGTGTTTCTCCTCATTCAACCGTTGTTTTGGAAAAGCCTAAATTGAGGATTCGCAACGGTTCGGTCGATGATTCCTTGTTGGATTTGAACTATCAGATTTGAATGTAGCCAGGGTGTGTGGGCTGAGAGCGACCTTTCTAGAGCGAACTATCTAGAGCGAACTATCTAGAGCGAACTATCGAGTGGCAAGAAAGCGAGGGCGACATCTCCTTTCAGGCTGGTTTTTCCGGTATACTAAACGGTTCGCCCAATGTGAACTTTCCATGACGCCCCGATTCGCAAACGTATGACTTCCAAGCCGCCTTCTCAAGACCCTGGACTACCGTCTTCGCCTACAGGGAAACCTCGATCGGGGAAGAATTCTCCACAGCCTGTATCCGCGCGTCCAGGTTCGAACAGTTACTGGTGGGTAACGATTCTTTTGATTCTTTCCTTGTTGATGCTTTTTTGGTCGGGAGTTCCGTCGACTTCGAGGATCGATTACAGCTTCTTTCTCGCAGAGCTTGAACGCAACAACGTTCGTCGACTGACGATTTATCCGACGGGGGCTGAAGGTTCCTTTGTGGTAGCGCCGGAAAAACCGGTGACTTACGATGTGCTGGGCAGGCCCGTTCAACCCAAGAAGACCAAGGCAGGGAGCATCGAGCGACTGAGGGATCAATTCGAGGTAGCTTTGCCCAATGAAGGGGAAGAGCGTCGCGCGTTATTTGATCGCTTGGAGAAGTTGCGCAAGGAATCTGAGGAACGGGTATCGAGCACGGAAGGGAATGCTTCGGACAAGCTTCCTTTCGTGTACGACGTGGTTCCGAGTACTGGTACGAACGCGGTCTATGTTTTACTGTCCGTTCTATCGTTTGGATTGTTGGCGGCGGCTTTGTATTTTTTTATGAGGCGGTCGCGCGAGGGGATGATGGGTGGTGGGGGATTTCTCAATAGTTTTACGCGCTCTACTGCGAAGCGGTATGAAGCGACCGAGCACCAAATCACTTTCGCCGATGTTGCTGGGCTTGAGGGAGTCAAAGCGGACTTGAAGGAGATCGTCGATTTTCTTCGTGCGCCTGAGAAATTCCAGAAGCTAGGTGGGCGAGTTCCCAAGGGGGTTTTGCTCAACGGTCCGCCTGGGACGGGAAAAACGTTGCTGGCGCGGGCTATTGCGGGTGAGGCAGGAGTCGCTTTTTATTCCGTGAATGGAAGTGAGTTCATTCAGATGTTCGTTGGCGTTGGAGCCTCACGCGTGCGTGACTTGTTTGCCACAGCGAAAGAGAACGCGCCTGGAATCATTTTCATCGATGAGATCGATGCGGTCGGTCGGCAACGCGGAGCGGGGCTTGGTGGAGGCCACGATGAACGGGAGCAGACCCTCAACCAGATTCTGAGTGAGATGGACGGATTTTCTCCGACGGTTTCCGTGATTGTGATTGCCTCGACGAATCGTCCGGACGTGTTGGATCCGGCCTTGCTTCGCCCGGGCCGATTTGACCGACACATCACCGTGGGGCGTCCGACTCTTAAGGGTCGGGAAGAGATTCTCAAGGTCCATGTTCGCGACGTCCCCTTGGATGACGATGTGGATTTGCAGCGAATAGCTCAAGCGACCGTTGGGTTGACGGGTGCAGATCTGCGCAACATTGTCAACGAAGCGGCTTTATGGGCAGCTCGACAGGACAAGACCAGGGTGCAAATGTCGGACTTCGACTATGCTCGTGACAAGGTGCTCATGGGGGCAAAGCGAGAAGAGGTGATGCAGGAGTCCGAAAAGGAAAAGACCGCTTACCACGAAGCTGGGCACACTCTTGCTGCGTGGTTCTTGCCTGGTGCTCAGCGTGTGCACAAGGTGACTGTCATTCCACGAGGCCAATCTCTTGGGAGCACCCAGATTTTACCTGCCGAGGACAAGCTCAATCTTTCCCAACGGGAAATCCGCGATCAGCTTGTGGTATTGCTTGCCGGACGCGCTGCGGAGCAAATTATTTATGAGGAGACTAGCGTCGGCGCCGAGAACGACTTGGAGCGTGCAACGTCGCTTGCCCGTCGAATGATCGCTCATTGGGGAATGAGTCAGAAGCTCGGTCCAGTCTCCTTCAAACTCTCTGACAGCGACCCGTTCCTTGGGCGTGAAATCCATCAGCAACGTGTCTTCAGTGAGCGCACTTTGGAAATCATCGACAATGAAATCGGTGATACACTGCGGCTTGCGGATCGCCAAGCTTTAGAGTTATTGCAAGTCCACCGGAAGGCACTTGAGGCGATCAAAGATGCATTGATGGCGCGCGAAGAGCTCGACGAATCGGAGTTGCGAGAACTGATTGGGCCGAGCGTGCATGATGCATCACTGCAACGGAGTACTCCTTTGCAGTCTACCTCGGATACCAACTAGGCGACCTAGCTTCATCACCCTTTTGCCAAAGTCTCTCATGCCAAAGAAAAAGCCGAGCAAGGTTCGATTTGACTTTCGCAAGGGGCATCAGGGTCAGCGCCGCGAAAGGGGGCTTACGGAGAAGTTTGCGCAGGCCAATGAAGACATCGATACTCAGCGGTCTGAGCGTGTCAGTGGTAAAGGGGAGTTGACGAGAAGGCGTACGGTAAAAGGAAATACGCTGGATTCGAAGGGGAAAGATGCGTTTGAGTCGTTGGAGTTGCAAACGCATGATGCGAGCGTTTGCGGACGTGTTTTGAGGGTTCACGGGTTGGACTCTATAGTGCAGTTGGATTCTGGTGAGATTCTCCGTTGTGCTGTCCGTCGTGTTCTTAAGAATCTTTCGACCGATCAGAGGCACGTTGTCGTTACAGGCGATCGAGTGCAAGTTGCAAAACAAGGGGTGGATCAAGGCTGGATATTGCGGATTGAACCGAGGCTTTCGGAGTTAGCCCGCACTAGTCGCCAACGCCGCCACGTTATCGCTTCGAATATCGATCAACTCTTGATTGTCACGAGCGCGGCGGAACCATCGATCAAGCCGAATTTGATTGATCGACTTCTGGCGACGGCCGAACAGAATCGCTTGCCGGCGACGATCTGCATTAACAAGTGCGATTTGATCCAACCCGCTTTGTTGCAGCCCTTGATCGGAACGTATGCACAGTTGGGCTACCGAGTATTGTGCCTGAGTGCAGCAAAGGGTTGGGGGTTACACGGTCTTGCAAAGTCACTTCACGGTCGAACTACGGTGGTGATTGGTCAGAGCGGTGTGGGTAAATCTTCGCTCTTGAATTGCATGGTTCCGGGGCTTGAGCAACGCGTTCAGGAAGTTAGTCAGGAAAATCAAAAGGGCAAGCATACCACGACTACTGCGGAGTGGTTTTCGATTGATGCGACGAGTGCGGTGATCGATACACCTGGGGTTCGACAGTTTCAATTGTGGGATATTGTACCTGCGGAGTTGACAGGGTTGTTCCGCGACATTCGCCCATTTGCCTCGCATTGTCGATATCCCGATTGCTCGCATCAGCATGAAAATGACTGTGCTGTCAAAGATGCTGTGGCTGATGGGTTGTTAGATCCGCGTCGCTACGATAGTTATTCACAGATCTTGGACGCACCTGCCTTCGCAGATGACGAAACCATCGATTTGAGCCAACCATAGTTCAAGTGTAGCTGGCGACTGCCAAGTGGTGGTAGTGGTGTGAAGAGGATGGAGGATGGCTCAAAAAAAAGCCGACTCGCTAGTGCGAGTCGGCTTTCGATTTTCGATCGGACTTGTAGTGACGTACTTTACTCGGCAGCGAGGGCTTTCTCGATCGCTTCGGTAAGTTCCTTGGAGGTTGGTTCTACGCCCGAACCAAACCGTCCGACCACGTTCCCCTTGCGATCCAAGAGGAACTTTTCGAAGTTCCACTTGATCTTTCCCTTGCCAGCAGGCTTGGAGTCGACACCGGTCAGGTATCCGTAAAGTGGACAAGCCTTTCCGGAGCTATCATCATTGACGTTGACTTTATCGAGCATGTCAAACGTGACGTTGTATTTGCTCGAGCAGAATTGTTTGATGTCTTCTTTGCTGCCCGGTTCTTGGCCACCGAATTGGTTGCAAGGAACGCCGACAACGGCTAGTCCTTTTTCTGCATACTTTTCGTGCAATTGTTGGAGGCCTGTGTACTGCTTGGTGTACCCGCACTTGCTGGCCACGTTGACAAAGAGGACAACTTTGCCTTCGTATTGGCTCAAATCAACTTTTTTACCGTCGATGTTGTTCATGCTGAATGCCAAGGCTGGTGGAGCATCCTTGGTTGCTTCTTCAGCGATTGCAGCGGACATTAGCGCCATGGCAACGATACCAGCGAGCAATTTTCTAGGACTCATCTCAATCTCCTCAGATCAATCTGTGATGAAACTCAGGTAGTCGATGACAAGCAACTACCGGTTGGTTACCACGGTGCGATGAAGTGCACCGGGGGTGGAACTCTTGGATTGTATTTCAAGGTCAAGTCGGGGGGTATTACGCAGCAGGTGCGGGGGGGATTTTTTCTCCTCGAATGAGATCCTCGTACGATTCTCGAGCTCGGATGCAGTGTACTTGTCCATCTTCGATCAATAGTTCTGGGGCTCGGAAACGTCCGTTGTAGTTGCTAGACATGACGAAACCGTATGCGCCAGCGACTTCGAGGATCAAGTAATCTCCGACGTTTGCGGGCGGAAGTTGTCGTTTCGCGACGAATCCGCCTTCTTCCTGGGTGAAGATGTCACCGCTTTCGCATAGCGGGCCGCCGACGACGGTGTCGAAGAGTGCTTCTGCATTTGGAATTGGGCCGCGATGGAAAATGGAAATGGGGTGGTAGGCACCGTAGAGGATGGGGCGTGCTAGATCATTAAAACCCGCGTCGAGGAGGTAGAAACGGTTTTCGCCCATGTTTTTAA
>JBIJCS010000204.1:0-8071 GCA_044344575.1 Pirellula sp.
ACTCTCCGAGTTGCATTGCCTTGAAAAGCAACCCGGGGAGGACTACATCAAGACCCCCTCGCGCGAACTGCAAGTCCCTCGGATCATCCGGTTGGTACTCTACGACCGAGTGCCAAAATCGACTGTGCGTTTCAATCGAAAAACCCTTTTCGCTCGAGACTCGCACCGATGCCAATATTGCGGACAATCCAAACCGATGAGCCAGCTAAGCCTCGACCACATTGTACCACGGTCTCAAGGTGGAAAAACGACTTGGGAAAACGTCGTCTGCTCATGTATCACTTGCAACAGCAAAAAAGGTGGACGCACTCCCCTACAAGCTGGGATGAAACTTCTCAGTGAACCGCTCCGCCCAGCCGCGAATCCCGGTATCTCCGTGACCCTGAAAGATCCACGCTACCGTTCGTGGAAAACCTTCTTGGCGCCGACCGCGACGACCGGTTAAACCGTTTTGTCAACCAACTCTGCATGATCCTAAATCCAATTCCGACTTGCCACGAGGCAATCCGCCTCGGGTAACTCGGAGTGGACCAGTTGATCATTTCTAGACTAGCAGAAAACTCTTCCCTCGACGAAAATGCCCCTCCCGGAATTTGGGTCGCGTACCAAGTTGTTGCACGCGACGTCAACACCATACACGACGTCCACGTCATGCGCGATGTATACATCATGCGCGATGTCCACATCATGCGCGAAGGCCTGACGATTCTAATGTATCTATGAACCAATCGCACTTCATCGATAGACTCCGGTTTCAATGCATCGCACTGATCCTCAGCTGGCTGTTCTGTATCCTGCTTCACTGGAATAACGACGGCCTGTGGTTCCAAGGAGATGCACCCAGGCACGCAGTGAACGGACTTTTTCTACGAGACCTGATCCACGAAGGGCTAAGCAATCCCGTCGAATTTGCCAGAAGCTACTACGCCAGATATCCCGTAGTGACCGCTTCAAGATACCCCCCATTGTTCTACATGATTGAGGCAATCGCTTTCGAAGTGTTCGGGGCTTCGGCAACCGTTGCGAAAGGTGTCGTTCAACTCTTCGGTTTGATCACCGGATTTTATCTGCTCATCAGTATCCGGCGATGGATCTCTCCAACCGCGGGTATCGCTGCCAGCTTACTGTTCTTAATGCCAGGGATGATCTCTTGGAACAACGCGGTCATGCTCAATGTCCCTGCCCTCTGTCTCGCTGTCGTTTCCTTGTATCACTTCCGAGTCGGACTCGAAGACACCGATGAGAAACAATCTCCAAAACATATTGGACTAGCAACAATCCTCGCTGTTCTAAGTATCCTCTTCCACCCAACCATTGGATACGTTGTCATCATCGGCCTCGCATGGGTCGTTGCATCAAGAAAGTTCCATCTGCTCAAAGATCGGCGTGTGCGTATCGTCGGAGCATGCATCCTCTTGGGACTGCTCGGTATCTTTGTCGTGGTCACCATGATCACCCCAGAGCAGTTAGCTCAAGTCGACTGGAAGGCTCAACGGTTCCTCCGCCCAGGAGCGTTGGCCTTTTATCCAATCGCATTGCTCAAACTCATCGATGTTTGGGGAATCCTCTTTAGTATTCTCGGACTACTATGGGCGTATTCCCAACCTCGATTCAGGACGGACTGCCTAAGGATTTTGCTCGGTATCCTTGTCGTCGCGCTAATCCTCATCCCAATCTGGGCCAAAGACCCACGTTACATTCTCTTGGCTTGCCCTACGGCAACTTGGTTATGCGCTTACTACGTCCAAGCGATCGCAGTGTACTTGCGTGCCAACTACTCGGAGAAATGGGCTCAATCCGCCATTTTCGCTAGCCTGCTCTGCCTCGCACTTTACGCCGCTTACACCGCTTCAACGAAGCCGATGCAAGAAGTCAACTTTATGCAACAAGTTGTTCAATACGTCGAGCAAGTCGCTCCCGAAGAACCAGTCATTTACGAAGGCAGGTTCGACGGCACCTACGGCTACTACCTTCGCGTTCGTGACCCAAATTTCCAACGCCAAATGTTGCTCTCAAAACACCTGCTGGAACCTATTCAGAAACTAGCTCCAGAAAACCGTGTTGCCGCTGCAACGGAACTACTTCTTGGATCCAACTGTCGTTGGCTGATCCTTGAAAAAAACAAAAAGCTAAAACTAAATACGCTTGAAAAAGTGCTACAAGAAGTCGTAAAACAACCTGAGTTTACACTCGCAAAATCCTTTTATATGTCTCATTCACATATCGAAGAAATCGACGTTTACCGTATCGAAGCGAACGATAAGGCTTCCCCGGGCCACCCCCGATCACTACCGGTCCAAGTCAAAGGTCAAACATGGCAACCTATCAACCGCCCCAATATCAATCGGTCTGGCCTTCTCTCAAAGAAACCTCAATCCCAGGATGCTGGCACGCCCATTCCGTAAACGTGAACGGTTAAGCATTTTGGACTCTATAGCATCCCACCAAGAGACTACATGTCCTTCTTCGCCCGAGGTACCTGCCGGCCGGTCTTGTCTTCGACTTCTCGCGACTCCTCATGATACTCCGCATCCTGATTGACACACCAAACGTCATATTGCTTCGTACCACTTAGAATATTGCGAGACACAAGCAGTGCCGTCATCATCGAATGATCTTGATTGTTGTACTTGTGCATGCCGTTGCGTCCCACCAAATGGAGATTCGGATACTCTTGATCCAACACTCCGCGAATCACATCGACATGCTTCGCATAATCATCGTCATAAACCGGATAAGCCTTCGGCTGTCGCACCACATTTCCATCCAGCACATCACCCGGCTTGACCAACCCCAATTGCTGCAATTCCTTCGTCGCTAATGCGATCAAATCAGCATCCGACGTATTCCACAATCCATCCCCCTCAAAACAAAAATACTCCAAGCCGTAGCAAGCTAGCGCAGGATCCGGAATCATCTCTGGTGACCAACTTCCGAAGTTCTGAATCCTACCCACCTTGACCTTGGGATCGTGGATGTAGATCCAGTTGTCATCAAACGGATTGGAAGGTCGTACTACAAGCGCGACCGTCAAGAAGTCGCGATAACGCAACCCATCCGCAGCAGCTAAGACCAACGACTGCGGCTTGGGTGTAACCGCATGGATCAACTCGCGAAGCGGTGCCGACGAGATGACATGATCAAAATCCTCTTGCCCCTTGCTTCCATCCGCCGATACGAAATGGATCCGCCACGCCAGCCCCGATGAGAGTTTCTCTATCGCTGTTACCCGTACACCCATGTGTACTTTTCCACCAGCAGCACGCGTCCGCTCGGCAGCAGCATCCCACATCATGCCAGGTCCAAGTCTCGGATAACGAAAACTGTTGATCAATGTCTTGATCGTTTGCGCAGAGTTCTCTGAACCACGCTGCGGAAAAATCGAAGACCAAACGGCTTTCGCCAACGATAATCCCTTGATCCGTTGCGCCGCCCAGTCAGCCGAAATCTCCTTGCAACTCATCCCCCATACCTTCTCGGTATATGTCTTAAAGAAAATCTCGAAAAGCCGCTGTCCAAACTGATTCGAAACCCAATCTTCAAACGACTTCGCCGGACGCCTCGGGAATACTTGAGCCCAAGCATACGAAAGAACACACCTGGCGGTCTCAATGACTCCCAAATTGAAAAACGCTTCCTGCGCTTTCAATGGATACGCATAAAACTTACCCCCATAAAGAATCCGCGATGATCGAGGCCGTGTCAGCAAGTCCTTCCCGAGCAAATCTTCCCAGAGAGCTTCCACCTCTTGAGACTTCGAAAAAAAACGGTGCCCACCGATGTCAAACCGAAACCCCTTGTACTCCACGGTTCTCGCGATCCCACCAACATACTGCGCATCCGCTTCGTAAACCGTTACATCCGCTCCCCCCTCGCTGAGTTTCCATGACGCAGTCAATCCTGCAGGCCCTGCTCCAATCACTCCAACTTTGATCTGTCTCATAATCGAATAAAATTCAACGATGTTTGTGTTTTAAAATGAAGTACAAGCCAATGTTCACAGCAACCTATCCCTACCACAGCAACCATCAAGTTCCCCGAGGTGCTCGGCAGTTCGCCCGGTAGATTGCTCGGGGCCTCGCCCAAGCTTCAATCGACAATCAATTCGCCGATACGACCGGTACATCCGCCTCTGTTGTATTCGCCTGAGCACCCGCCAGAGTGTGCTGCACCATCGCTACTACTAAACCACATCCCGAATAGAAATGACTGAACCAATGCCAAGGAATCACTGCAGCGGCAAATGCAATACCACGCTTCTGCGCAAACCACTTCAAAACCGTCCAGTCACAAACAAACAACGCTACCGCCATCGCAACGACCAACCACAGCATCCAAGGAAGAAATACGGACAGAACCGCACTCAAAGCCATTGCGCCAGAGAGAGCTACGCGAATACGCGCCACTCGACTAATGTTCAAGGAATTCTCAACCTTGCCGGTTCGCAAGATCAAACGGCTCCAAGGAATCGCACGCAAGAAAAAGTCTGCGTGAAACAAATTCCTCGGTCGCCAACACTTGTGATGCTTAACCTGTACCTCAGGACAAACCCGAATCCGCTTACCCGCTCCACGCAATCGATACCCAAACTCAATGTCCTCGATCGACGCTGTAGCGTAAGAAGTGTCAAATCCACCCACTTCTACAAAATCCTTCCTCAGGATAACCCCACAAGCACCCCAAAATGTAAAACCATCCGGTCCACTTTTGTGATGAACGAAATGATGCAATAAATTCTTGTACTGAGAAAGCAGGTTTCTCGCAGATGGCTCGTCGTCGTACGATCCAATCAACGCAGAAACCTCAGGATCCTCCGAAAAAATCCGCTGCACTTTGCCTAACGCACCGGGAGCTAAACTACAGTCTGCATCCACAAAAAATAGAATTTCACCCGTCGCATGCTTCGCCCCAATATTCCTGGCTGTCGCCGGACCAGATCGACTCCGCTCGGTACTCAATACCTTTACACCAGCTTGCCTCGCACGCTCCGCCGATCCATCCGTGCTCCCATCATCCACTACGATAATCTCAGCAGCGGCGGGCGAAGCCGATATCAAACTCTCTAAACAAGCGGCAAATGCTAACCCGCCATTATACACCGGGACGATGACGCTCACCGGTTTCGCGTCAGTGTCCATAGATCGATCAACCATAGTCGACATGTGCGGCTTTCTGTATTGTTACCTTGTCGGTTCACAAGGCGATTTCTTATCCAGATAAGCAATCGCGAAATCGCCAAAATGCTTACAAACGACGAACACAGCAGTTGCTCTCGTTCGACACCAATCCACAGTGCTACGGTCAAGCTGTTGTGGGTCGCAAGAGGCGAAAAACAGTAGGTCTTACAGTATGTAGAATCGATACGAACCCTACAATTGGTACGGTAGTGGATTTACCGAAATTTTCACTAGTAGCGATTTTTCCAGCCTGCAAAATCCCTAGTATCCCCCGCCACTGACTGAATTCCTCAACCTACCCAGCCCCTCAAATTCGCCAATTTTGCTGAGCAATCGTAAACTCCCTCCAACTTCGTCTTGCCCCCGCTCCCGGATTTCGGAAGAATCAACCCCGCCAAACGGCAAATCCAAGTGATTCTTGGATTCAATGCGGCATGTTCAGTTTTCCTGATGCAAGCTGGCCGTTTCAAAACTTCATGCTGGGAAAGGAATCCCAATGCAACCAGAACACCATTCAGGCCAAGATCGCTCAATTCCGAAGTTCAATCCGGTCTCCCGCCGCAGTTGGCTACAAACCGCCCTCGCGTGCCTAGCCTTCCCCGCAACCGGCTGTCGCGGCTACCAATATGGCCATATCGTCAAGAAGGATGCTCCTGATCTTGTCGGAAGCCACGAAGCAGGCTCCGAAGTCTTCCACCCACTCGTCGATGAATCAGTCGCGAAACTACTCGGAAAACAACAAGAGCAATGCAGCTTGAGCCCGGATGGCACCCCACTGAAAAAGACGATCTGCTTTGTCTGCGTTGAGAACAAAATGTCCGAGGATATCGGCGACTTTAAAGATCAACTCTACGAACAGATCGATAGCAAGATCCTCGAATCCGATATCTTTCGGCCTGTTAGTCGCCGAATGGTAGAAGCCGCTCTGCAAGAAACCCGGCTGCGTCCCGATTCCTTGATGATCCCCGAGAACATGCGTCTGTTCACTGCGGTGCTCGAAAGACAAGGCGCTCCGATCGATTACCTTCTTTATGCCAAACTCACAAGCGGTACCACGGAGCGGAACAAGTCGAAGCAACGCGACTACGTCCTTACTCTCGAACTGACCAACGTTCATTCCGGGGTCTACAGCAAAGAATCAGCAGAAATCCGAAAAGGCTACCACAAAACCGCTTTCGGAAGCGTTTGGAATTACAACCCGTTGAAATGACATCGCGGCTGTTCGCTCATCCCACGACGAAGTCTCTGCGAATCGCCCTGAGCTTGGGCCTATGCCTCAACTCAGGGTTCGGTTGCTCCACGCATGCAACACGCATCTCGCAACCTCGAAACCTCTTTTACGAAGGACAACTGGAGGCATGCCGCAATCGCCTCGAAAAACTCCACAAAAGCCACCGACAAGATCGAGATGTTACCAATCTTGACTTGGCAGTCGTCGACTTGCTCGAAGGTCGGTGCAAAGAATCCGAAGCCAGACTCAAAGAAGTACGCGATCGATTTGATCACCTCGAACAAGAATCGCTAAGCGAAAAAACGCTCTCGATGTGGACAGACGATACTGCGCGATCTTACGCAGGTGAAGACTACGAGAAGATCTTGATCCGTGTCTATCTTGCCCTCGCTAACCTCATGCAAGATGGTGCCGATGCCGAAAGCTATACTCTGCAAATTCAAGACAAACACGACGCAGTGATGCAACGCCTTTGGGGAGATAAAACAATCGACCCCGCATCAAAGAAGTTTGCGGGACTGCCAATAGGGTTTTATCTCAGAGGTATGCTGCGGGAACAAACTCATGTCGATTACGATGACGCGCTTCGTAGCTACACTCAAGCCTCCGCACTGCTGCCTCACTGCGAGCCACTGCGCTGGGATATCGAACGAACCACCCGAGGAGTGCACTCCCAAAGTGGCTGTGGGGTGCTCTACATATTTGCACTCGTCGGAAGAGGCCCTAACAAAGTCGAATCGATCGAACAACCCACCAGCGACGCACTGCTCATCGCCGACCGAATCATCTCTGCTCTGGGACCTTATCAACTCCCCCCAACCATCGCTCCTATCAAAGTGCCTAAAGTCGTTGTACCTCACAGCGATATTGATGCAGTGCAAGTCCAAGTCAACGGACAGAATATTGGTGCAACTGTCTCGATCGCAGATATCGACCAACTCGCTTTAGAAACCTCTCAAGCCTCCAGAAATCAACTCATCGCACGTGCCGTCGCTCGTCGAGTCCTGAAAAAAGCCACCGTCGCCGCCGTCAAACAACAAACCTCGTCAAACAGCCTCACTTCACTCGGCTTCGATGCCGCCGGCGTCGCTTGGGAAGCCCTAGAATCTGCCGATACGCGCTGTTGGGGGTTGTTGCCGAAGAACATCCAAGTCCTGCGAGTCGAAGTCCCAGCCGGAACACATTCTGTCTCACTCGCACCACGCTTCGCCATGAATACCGCAAGACCAACCGCCCGGCAACAAGTCACAGTTATCGACGGGAAAAACACCTACATGATCGGCTGGTTCCCCGATACCTTCACGCCACCTCGTATCCTTTCCCCTTGAACCCTCAGCCTTGCCTCGATAAAACGCCGCTGAAATGCAAATCCTCCCCCACGCTCTTCCAAACACCCGAACTCATTCGAATCGATTCTGCAATACATTTCCGAACACGCTGCCCAGCCACCGGCCGCATTCCCCCACCCTCACCTAAGATCTTCGGGGCGATGTAACATTCGACTTGATCCACTAAGCCCGCCTCAAACAAACTTCCTAAAACCTTCGGGCCACCTTCCACCAAGACGTTGGTTCCCCCTTCATTGGCAATGATCCGGAGCACTTCACGCAAGAACGTACCGGAGTCTCTCGAAACCTCTTTCGGAAATAACTCCACGCGTACT
>JBIJCS010000205.1:0-8021 GCA_044344575.1 Pirellula sp.
CCGTTTGCGGAATTTCCCAGCCCGCAACCACCCAGCAACTCTCTCGGCTCAATACCTCCCTCCGATATCTTCGGTCCCAAAGAACAAGTCTGGATCTCAGAATTCGATCCATGCATCGAAGGTGGTTCTTCCCCAGCTCGGATTCGTATCGAACGCTCCAATACAAAACCACCCCTCGAAGTCCAATGGCAAACTCTACCGACCTCCTCCGCACTCCAAAACCTCGACTACCTACCCCCTCAACCTGTCGCCAAATTCGCCCCTGGTCAATCGTACGTCGACCTCTTCTATAACCCAATCGACGACCCGATTCCAGAAGCCACCGAAACCATCAAAATCATTCTCACCGAATCCTCCCGCTTAGGAACCCTACTTCCCAACGAACCCACCATCCTGCAAATCACTGATAACGACGCGAACAACCCCACTACCTTCGTCGAATGGATCGATTCCATCGATGGACATGAAGGACTCCAACCCGCCACTCTTCGCGCTCGAAGAACTGGCCCACTCGACGACGAACTCCTCGTTCCATTCTCCATCAAAACGCAAGCTGGCTTGATCCTCGAACAAGATTTCCAGTTTGCACGAAACGATATCAACCTCAAGAACCAAACCGGACTGCTGCGATTTCCCAAAGGTTCCGCAATCGCATCCCTACGTTGGAATGTAGTCGATGATACGACTGCCGAAGGAACCGAATGGTGCGATCTGCTTCTCCTCACCACAGATGATCAAAGATACCAACTCGCGGGTAACCAGAAAAAGTCGCTGCGTATCCTCGATAACGATACTCCCCCACCAAATGACTCCCCCAAAAATGATGACGGCACACTACTCGCAAGCCCCTACATCGCTCATGTCGAATTGGTCGTTGATTCAGGCTCTTCCTCCTCCGATAAAATTACTGCTCACGATACCCTGCGAGTCACCTACCAAGGCGATTGGATAGGCGGAACTCTCATCAGCGAATTCGACTGGAATTCCGATGGCATCCCTGAACTGGTGAAAACCGATTCGACTCCCTGCAACTCCTTCGACTTCTCACCTACCGAACTGAATAATGCCGATCCGAAGAACTCAGCACTCAGCCCTCTCGGACCTCGCACACTCAGCTATCGAACAAAACTACTCAGCGACAACGGTATCGAAGTAACGCGTAGCCCCTGGAAAACCTTTTCCTATTTTCTCGTCGAGAACCCCGAACAAGGCCCCCTGCGATTACGCAACCTACGACTGAAATCAGATACGGGATCTCCCGAAGATGCCATCACCACCGATCCGACCGTCCTTGTCGATCTCTACGGCCAACGCACTTCGGACGACCCAAACCTGACACACCTCCGCATCGAATGGGATCACTCCGGGGATGGAATTCCCGATGCTGTACTGCAACTCCCTACACCTACCCCTATCTCCATTTCCTACGACCCCCGATCGACCGACCAAAACAATCCGTTAACACCCGGTCGCCGAACCATCCGAGCTCGCTTGTTCGACGAACGATCCGGCGAACGGCTCACCGCTTGGCTATCACTCGACTTCACCCTGACTGAGATTCCTTCCAGCTCGCTTACCGTCGACTCCATTCATCACCTCACGAACCCCGAAACAACGCAGAGCCCCTTCGCTACGGGCATCATCCAAGGAAATCTCCAACCAACAACCACCAACCCCAATAACCTAACCATTGAACTTGACTCCAACCTCGATCTTATTCCCGATGCTTGGATCGAACTAGCCGACGACCTCACCTTCCAACATTCCTTGGATCACCTTCCACCAGGACGCTACACCTTTGCATATCGTGCGCGAGAATGGAGCCAATCATTGCAATGCTTCCTGCACGGTCCATGGACTCGGTACACTTTTGATTGGAAGCCCGTACAAGCCCCCCTCATTCAATCCATTCGATTGCGAGCTGATACCGGAGAATCCTCATCCGATCTTCTCACTTCCGATCCCGCTTTACGTATCGAAATCGCAACGAGCGCATCAACGTTCCTCGAACGCTTCCTCGATATCGACACAACGGGAAATGAAGCTCGCGCTGAAAACTTAGATAATACCTCACCAGCTCTACACTCCATTCGCCTCTCCGAACAAAACCAAATCCTATTCGTCAACCCAAATATCCAACCCGGATTGCAGCGATACTGGTTTCGCACACGCGTTCGCAATGCCCTCAGCGATCCAACATCCACGGGCACCGACTCAGACTGGGAAGCCTTCGGGGATTGGCAAGTCTTCGAATGGCACTACCAACCTCCAACTCCTGCAGACGTTGAACTCCATTTACTCCGAGACGATGGATCATCTTCGAGTGATCGTATCACCTCAGTGCCAACCATCGTCGGAAAACTTGTCGGGGACTTCGATGAATTCACAACTATCCAAGTCGACCTTGGAGAAGATGAAAAACAACCCACCAAAATCCAACCTCAAACCGACGGAACGTTTGCGATTCGACTACCCGTCACACCTTTAGGTCACCGTACACTTTGGGTTCGCTCCGAGCGAACCAATCCATTCCTCGCTACTCCCCTCGTAAGCGATTGGAAAGCATTCGACTTTGAACTCGTCTCTCCGAAAAACCATTCCGATGACAATGGTACTTCCCAAGATATCGCCGTTCGATTGCTCGTGGACTCCGGAACCTCAGAAAACGATCGTATCAGCGACAACATCACCCTCGTAGGTAATTTGATTCAACCCGCGCCTATCGGTTGGATCGAATTCGATCGCAACAGTGATGGTCAACCAGATGATTGTGTCCCCACCGACCCAAATGGTCGATTCGCTTACACGCCTCTTGACCTTCCCTTCGGAAACCATCTCCTCGCTCTGCGATCCAAACGGCTTGCGGATAACCTGGAGAAAATCGAATTGGGTGAATGGCAAATTTTTGATTTCACCTATGTATCTACTACCGATGCACCGTTGCGATTCGATACGATTCATTTGCTCGATGATACCGGCATCGAAGCAGATCGCCGCACGGAAAACCCGTCTATCACCGGCGTAATCTCCTCTCCAACCGGACTCTTCCACGCAATCGTATTGGTCGATAACAACGCTGATGGAATAGCCGACGAAAGTGTTGGTGTTGATTCCCAAGGACGATTTATTTACACACCCAAAATCGAACAACAAGGGCAATGGAACTTCGCCTTTCGCCCCTTGCGTATCGATATCCCCTCCCCCATACCCGAAACAAACTTGTCGACCCATGGGACGGAGCCCTGGGTCGATTTTACTTTTGAACTCCAAGATCAACCCAACGAACCACCAAAGCTCAAAGAACTTCTGTTCGTCCCTGCTGCAAACGGTCAGCTGCCGAGCGTTCGCGGCTCAGTCTCAGCCCAATGCGACCTCCAATCAGTACGAGTTGAATTGGATTTGAACAATGACGGCACTGCAGACAGAGTACTGTCGGTTGATCCCTATGGTATGTTCGGCTATCCACTCGATAGCCTTTCGGAAAACAACGCAACGATACAGGTCCGCGCAAGATCCTCTGCAACTACCACCGCGACTGCTTTGGTGGGCTCCTGGCAATCCATCGCTGTTCGCGGTGAACAAAAACCGACAACCGCACCTGCAATACTGTCTTTAACTCTTCTCGACGACGGCAAACCAATCGATCAATCGCAATCATCTATCCCTGTACTGCGAACTCCTCAACTCCGCGGACTCGTCGATCGACTCTCTAAAACCTATCCTCTATCTATCGAATTTGATTCCGATGCAGACAATTCAGTCGATGGACAAACGACTGTTTCGGACGATCGCTCGTTCCAGTTTATTCCTACAAAGCTCCCTGTCGGTCCATTCACGTTGCGAGCTCGCACCAAAGAAGTCTTACCCGACGGAACCGTGTTGCGCAGTCCATGGACAAACGTCAACGGCATCTTGGAATCTAACCCCGTCGGCCTAATCCCTCTCTCGACGCTCCGCCTGGAAAACAACCAAGGAACATCGGACGAAGATCAAAGGTCGGATAACCCCGTGCTCATCGGCCAAATACTCGGAGCGATCAGCAGGACAAGCCAGTGGACAATCGACGTTGATTGGGAAAACGAAACATCCCCACGTCTCTCTTACGATTTCCAAGGACCTGCTTTCTCAATACCACTCCATTCATGCAAACCCGGAGTATATGCGGTTCAAATTCGTATTCGAAATGCAGACTCCAGCAAACAAAGCTCTTGGGTCCCATTTCGTTTCTTATCCCATCCATCACCAAAAAGTCCTGAAGCGAACGCCTGGGTTACTGCGTATCGATCGATCGCCACTCAAATCGCCTCTGCTGAGGGGATTCATGTTCAAGGCCTAGCCTCGGCCCTCTCTCGACTTGCCTATGAGCGAGCCTCCCTACTATCCGTTCGTGAATTGCGCAATGCAGACTCCTTTACATCACGCATAGATTCCTTGAATGATCTCAAAGACGATTCATGGAAAACAACCATTGAAATCGATGAGAACTATCGAACTGCGATGGAACGCTCCCTGATCTCGCTCTCCGAATCGCTTGCACTCGATTCGCTCGATCTTTCAGA
The DNA here is from genome assembly GCA_044344575.1 of Pirellula sp. Taxonomy (GTDB): domain Bacteria; phylum Planctomycetota; class Planctomycetia; order Pirellulales; family Pirellulaceae; genus JBKCUI01. Next base: position 4,560 of record JBIJCS010000205.1, read on the forward strand.
CTATCCACTCGAACACGATCTCCCGTTAGTGTGGCCATCAACTCCGCTTCCTCAATTACCGAGTATGGATCAACTTATTGCGCAAGCTCAAGCCAAGATCAACATTCCAGTTGCTGCCTCACCCAACTTGTCCTCGTTGACCGATCCAGAACGCCAAATCGATCTTCGGAATTACGAACCCTACCAACGCGAACTGCAACGCCTTCAGTCTGAGCACCTACAAACCATCGATGCCCTCAGAAAACAACAAGAAAACCAGCGAAAGGAAGCGCAAGTCCATCGCGACCAAGCTCGTCAGATCGCTCTTACGGAATATCAGGAAACATTAGCTCGCATCGCAGCGCAATTCTCACGTGCAACCCAAAATCTAATGCCAAGCGGTTTTGTAGAACCAAACCCTGCTTTTATTGATCGCTACAAAGAAATAGAAATCACGTACAGAAATGAAGTCTACGAGATTCAGCTTCAATTTCAGCAAATCGGACAAGCGATCGAAGCCGAAGCGGCGACATCCCGACTAATCGCCATCCGTAAACGCGATCAGGCACGACAACAAGCAACGCGGGAACTGCAATCGATCTTGAGTCTGATACCACCACCCTCCAGCACGACCCTAGAAAACGCAATCAAAACTTATGCCCAAAAATTCTATGACGCTGACTTCGCATACGACAACGATATCCTTCAAATCGATACCGCAATTGCCATTGCATCGGACCCACTCCAACTCGAACGCTACCAAGCGATGTCAGCCGCGAAATGCCGCTATCTAGAAGCAATCGCCACCACCGAACAAGAGCAGCGAACGGAAAGCATCGAAAAGAACCATCGCGATAGCACCCAACGAAATCTCGCAGACTCTACAAGTCGGCTCGCCCAAGTCGCCGCGAAACTCAAACTGCAACTCGCAGAAAACCAAGCCAATCACGAGTACGAAAAATCGAAACTTACGCTCGAGCGAAACCTCCACGTTACACTTGCTCGAGAAGATCGCCAGCTGAATCTGAAACGCTCACAAGCTACAGTGATTGCTTGGGAACAACTCCATGGTCTTATCGGCTCCTCCTGGTCGTCCTACCAACTAGCTGTCGCTCGGCAACAAAGTGAAGAACTCCAACAATTAGCACCAATTGATGAAACCCAATTTGCCGAAACCTCGCATTTGCAACTAACGAAACAGCTACAACAAATCCAGGCAACCGAGATACAAGCACGGGACAAATTTTCTTTTGAGGCCGAACAAGCCACTGCACGCATCAAAGCCATCGCGCTCTACCGCAGCGAACATGCCGATCTCGTGCGATCCTATCAAATAAGCCAGATCGATGTCTCAATCCACAGCCGCACATCTCTAAACCTCGCACAAGAAAAACTCGATTTGGATAAGTTAATCCTTCAAGCTGAAACATTCCAAGCGCAGGGAGAAATCGGTCGCACCGAGCGTGCAAAAAGACTTGCCGCACAAATCTACCAACCCCCTAAAGTCGACAGCTCTACCCTTGCAATTGGATGGCTAGGTTCAAACCCCTTCATGTGGTTTCACGGTACCGTCACCTTGCCATGGGCAACAGCACTGAGCCTGACTCTCGACACAGAGAAACAGTTACAGACCCTCAACTTCTCCTTCCAGAACACGATCATCAACATCGACGAATCCTTTCTGAATCAACGGGACCAAATCGTCGAGAACTTCGCCCTGGAAACCAATCGCAATCGACAAGGTGCTCAAACCGAAGAACAAAAAATACTGCAGAACTATCATTTGAGCGCAGCGTTCATCGATCGCGAATTCTCCTTATCCATCGCAGATAGCAATTTTAGTTACGCATCGAAAATCACCGATTCGGTACTCGATGAAACCATCGGTACCATAGAGGTCTTCTTGCGAACAGCAACCGCAAAATCAAATGTCATCACGGCATCCAAAGAACAAGAACGACTCTCTCGATACGATTGGCTCGAACAAGAATGGAATAGTTACGTCAATGGGATACAGCGATGGCACGCGAGCAATCCGTCAAGTTGGTCGGAATTCACCCTAACTCAAGCCGAATCCGAACGTGCGATCGCACTAGCAAATGCAAACGAATCCTATAGCGAAGAAGTACGTAGATCCGACTATGAAACCGCAAAGGAACTCGCCATCCAGGAACAAACCCATCGCAGGAAACTACTCGAGCAACAAGCGTTGTACTCACTGAGCGATCGAGACTCCGAAACGCTCTACAATCTCACAAAAGAACGCGTGCACGCTACCTTTCTGTATTCTACTCAAATCGCTGGTGTCACTTCCCTTTCAACCTCAAATGGTAACTCCCTCTCCCCATCCTTGATCAATCATCCTTGGGATGGACCTACTTTCTCGACAGAAGACTCAACGCTGGAAATTAAACAAAAAATCGTTGCCGATACCGCAAACGCAAACCGCGATAGCACGGCAGCAGAAGTCGCAAAATACCATGCACTCTCCGATGCACGGTTCCAACGTGATACCGCGATCCAAATTGCAAATGACTTACTCAATTCAAACCTGATAACCTGGGAACGGTACATCCAACTGCTTCAATTCGCCAATACCCAATTTCAGTATTCCCAAGAAACAATCGAAACGGAATACACGAATCAGCTTACCGAATTAAACGAAACCTTGCGGGAAACACGCGCTCAATCCGTCTACGATCTCAATTGTCTTCTATCGCTGCGTCAAATCCCAACCGCAGAATGGTCGTATCAATCCTCCATTCCCAAACTCCTTCTCTTCCAAGAAGCACAGCGACGCTACGACCATGCGATTAAGGATGCAGAAACAAAAGCAACCCAAGAGAATGAGCACGCTCAAATCTCGTATCGCACGAACCTTCAAGAAATCGAACGACAAGACATCCAACAACTTCAGCAAATTCTCGATCGCTTTGATGCCGATACACAACTATCCAACCAGAAACGTGATTTGGATTCGCAGCGAGCACAATTCGCGATTAAAGCTTCAAGCATATCAAGCATGAAGAGTGCAGAAACGAATCGCATCGCAACACTCATCAGTGCACTAAAAAAGTCATGGGAACCTGCGGATAGCAACACTAGGAAATGGTTAGAGAACCAAGCAGATTTTCTACAGCAACGGCAAATCCTCCTCAGTGATTCCAACCGAAGTTCCGATCTGGAAAACTCCCTGTTGTCGCTTCGACAAACGGAATCTTTACAACCGGTTCAATTGGCCCACCAGGAAACAGCGCGAATCAACGCAGAATCATTTCGGTCACAGATCGAAGGGCTGAATCTGCAACACAGGCTAAATGAACAGATCGCACAGCTACAAAAACAATCCGACGAAGAAAGCGAATTACGCGACTGGCACGAAGCACGCGACACCATCGAGCGTCTATACGATTTGCAGTCACAGCAAGCTCTCGATTCCCTGAATCAAAAATTACTGGATTCACGTCGTCAAGGAGCAGAACA
>JBIJCS010000206.1:0-8013 GCA_044344575.1 Pirellula sp.
AAAAAAGAACCAACCAAAAACACACCTGTCCCACCGCATCCCAAATCCCTGTCTTCTTTGCGTCTTCGCGTCTCTTTGCGTGCCCCTTTAAAACCGATTCTCACGCCCGCTATCGCTCAAGACGCCAAGACGCAAAGCAAGCAGCAAAAAAAGAACCAACCAAAAACACACCTATCCCACCGCATCCCAAATCCGTGTCTTCTTTGCGACTTCGCGTCTTTGCGTGAGATCTCATCCCCCGCCTTCTTCATCTTCTTGCGTCTTTGCGTGAGACCTCGATTTCCCTGTAGTTCCCCCTCGCGAAAGTGGATATGATAGAGCACTTCGAACTGCGTTCGGCCCCCGCCTTTGCATTACCCCGCCTCCGCAAACCCCACCCCCCCTCGGCAAATGATTTTTCATCGCCCACTTCTGTGGTTCGCCGTCGTTCTTAGCTTGGTCTGCGCCGCACAAAGCCCCAGCCGATCGCTTGGCCAAAGCGACATCGATTTCAACCGCGATGTCCTTCCAATCCTTCAGTCGCATTGCATCCGTTGCCATGGCCCAGAGATCCAAGAAGCAAACGTGCGCCTCGATAATCTTCCGATCAACCTCAACGACAACCGCGCTGCGACGGAATCGTGGCACGAAGTGCTCAACGTCCTACAAACCAATGAGATGCCCCCACCCGATGAGAAGCAACTCTCGAGCGAACAACTGAGCACCGCCACAAACTGGCTTTCGCTCGCGATCCAATCGGCCTTAGCCGAACGCCGAAAAACCGATGGACGCATTGTCCTGCGACGCCTCAATCGCGTCGAATACCAAAATACAATGGAAGACCTTCTCGGACTCGAGATGGACTACGCAAGAGACTTGCCCCCCGATGGTATGTCAGCCGAAGGCTTTCGAAATAATGGACGCTCCTTGCAGATCTCATCGCTGCAACTTGAATACTACTTAGCTACCGCCCGACGAGCTTTTGACCGGGCAATCGTCCAACATGAGCAGCCTCCCGCGATCGATCACACTTTTACGGATATCAGCATCGACAATTGGCTCGGCGAAGCCCAACGATCCAAGCGACTGGGGCGACGTCAGGAATTCCTCGTCAAAATGGTCGATAAATATCCCGAAGAGGGAGAGTTCTCGGTCCGAGTTCAACTGACTGCAGATCTGAAGAGCAACACCGGTTACCCACTGCTCGAAGTCTCCGTCGGTTATCAAGTCGATACGGAAATCCTCATGCGTGAATTCGATACCGTCGAAGTCACTTCACCTGAACTGCAAACATTCGATTTCCGAGGACGCATCGAAAACTTTCCACTCCCCGTGCGTGGCCAAGGGAAGTTTCCTGGACTTGTCGTTCGTATTCGAAATCTTTACGACGATAAGTCTCCACTTCCACCACCACAAAAGGACGAGAGTGGAAAAATAACCTATGCTGCAGAAGACCATCTGCCAACGCTGACGATCCAGTCGGTGGAGTTTCATGGACACCACTACGACCAATGGCCTCCAGCGTCACACCGCCGAATCTTGTTCGATGCACCCAACGTTGAACGTGAGTCGATTCCTTATGTCACCCAAGTCCTGCAACGTTTCATGACGCGAGCCTATCGCCGCACGGTCAGCGATGCTCAAGTCGATAAGTTTGTTGCGTTCTATCAAGAAATACGCCCCGAGTTTCCGTCCTTCGAAGAAGCGATCCGCGAAACACTTGCAATGATTCTCATCCAACCTGAATTCCTGTTCTTGCTGGAACCCGCCGGTGAAGAGAAACGCTTGATCGATGAATTCGAACTCGCTTCGCGACTCTCCTACTTCTTATGGAGCACGTTACCCGACGAGCGGCTGATGGAACTCGCAACGAACACTAACCTTCGAACCAACCTCAACGCCGAAGTCGACCGAATGCTCGATGACCCACGATCACAACGCTTGGTAAAGCAATTCACAGAACAATGGCTCAAGCTCAACCTTGTGGAAAATGTTGCTGTCAATAAAACCCGTTATCCAGGTTTCGATGAGCGACTCAAAAGCGACATGTGCACCGAAACACAGTCGATGTTCGCAGAGCTCTTGAAACACAATTCGAGCGTCACAGAACTACTATCTTCCGATTTTACGATGCTCAACGAATCTTTGGCGAAACACTACGGTATCGATGGTGTCCTCGGAAAGTCATTCCGGCGAGTTGCGATACCTGCCGATTCGCATCGCGGCAGCTTATTGAGCCATGCGAGTATTCTGCTGAGCAATTCAACTGGGTCTGATTCTCATCCCGTGCGACGGGCGGTTTGGATTCGCGATCGACTTCTCAATGATCCGCCCGCTCCACCCCCACCGAACGTACCATCCTTGGAGCAAGCAAACCCGGAATTTCATCAACTCCCCGTCCGCAAACAACTCGAAATTCACCGAACCGTCGAATCCTGCAATCAATGTCACCGATCCTTGGATCCTTGGGGAATTGCCCTGGAAAACTTCGATGCACTGGGCCGATGGAGAACTGAACTTCCGAAAAACGCAGGCGAGAGTGCTCAATCGCAATCCATCGACGCGACCGTAGAACTACCGGATGGCAAGCAGATTGCAGGCGCTGACGGACTTCGCACTTATCTCCTGCAAGAACAAAAAGAACAATTTGCACGTTCGTTGGTCATGCGTCTGCTAACCTATGCTTTAGGTCGTTCCCTCGAACTGACAGACCAAGCGGCGGTCGATGAAGTCCTCGAACAATTTTCCAAAGACGATTTACGACTCAAAGGATTGATCCACAAAGTCGTATCAAGCGAACCGTTTCAGACAAAGTGAAAACAAAACATAGGAATCCGCAGCATGGCTGATAAATCATGGCATCTGGATCGACGCGCGTTCTTGATGGGTACTGGTGTATCGCTTGGACTCCCCTGGTTAGAATGCATGGCCAATGCAAGTCCCCGCCCCTCGCACGCTGAGCAATCCCCTCGCCGCATCTGCGCTCTGTACTTCGGATTCGGTGTAGCTCTACCACCAGCGAATCACGAACACGCTCACTGGCGATGGTTCCCCCAAGGCGAGGGGAGCGAGTATCAGTTCACTGAAACACTTAAACCGCTCGAATCTCAACGCAATAAAATGACCATCCTCGGAGGCCTCTCGCATCCAAACGGGCGTCGCATGGGAGCCCACGACACCGCAGATACCTTCCTGACCGGTGCTTACCTGAACAACAAGAACTTGATCAACACGATCTCTCTAGATCAATACGCGGCAGCGAGAATCGGCGATCAGACTCGGTTCTCTTCGCTCGTCATGTCAACCGATGGTGGTGTCGGTGAACCGACCAGATCAAGCACCCTTTCTTACAACGACAAGGGGCGTCCGCTACCAGCACTGCACCAGCCACAACAAATTTTCGATCGATTCTTCGGCGAAGGGGATGCCGATACCATCGCTCAACGGCGCAGACTTAAGAGTGCTGCAAGCATGCTTGATCGAGTCCTCGAGGATTCTCATTCGTTGCGAAATCGGTTGGGCAATCAAGACCGAGAAAAACTCGATGAGTACCTCACTGCCGTTCGACAGATCGAACAAGGAGTCGAGCGATCGCAAAGCTGGCTAGAGATCCCTCGCCCTGAACTACACGACGAAGACCGCAAAATGCTTCAGCTCGATTCCGATGACCAAGCACCTTTGCAGTTCATCCGTACCATGTACGACTTGATCTATCTGGCGTTTCGTACCGACTCAACGCGCGTAGCAACCTATCAGATCACCAACATGGCAGATTGTTCGTCGAAAGCGGCTAAGTTCCCACAGTTGCAAGGCTTTAAAGATTCACTTCATACACTGGCACACGACTGGGACAAGCCCGGTGGATCAGAGCGACTCGGGCAATGGGATCGATTCATGGCCGAGCAGTTCGCGTACTTCCTCAACCGCTTGGATTCAGCAACGGAACAACAAGGCACCTTATTGGATCAATCACTGGTCCTTTACGGTAGCAGCAACAGCGTCACTCACGATAACAACAACTACCCATTGATCTTAGCCGGTGGTTCGCAGATGGGATTCAAGCATGGACGATTCTTGAAGTTCAGCGATAAAATCCCGATGTCGAACCTCTTCGTGACCATGCTCAATCAAGCGGGTATCGAATCGCCACACTTCGCCGACAGCACCGGGGAATTGAACGAACTACTTCGTTAGAAATTCGAACGGCGTTGCCATCCGGACACACCCCAATCGCATTGACTACATCCATCAACCAACCTGCGTCTACCGTTAAGCCACCCATCGTCGACGTGGTGGTTCGCGAATTCATGGTTATTGTAACGCGATCACCATCTAGGCAATAAATATACCGGGATTGCTTCAATTACCCTTCGCACCCAATATCGATCAGCTAAAAGGGAGAAGTGGTTACTTCTTCGTCCGTCTCTTAGCCACTAGCCCTCCTAAACCAAAGAGCGTCCCTATCACTATCATGCTCGGCTCTGGCACTGGCGGGGCGGATGAAGAGAGACTTACGACGCGAAAACCAGCGGCGTTATCCTCGAGGTAAGGCTCGCGGGGGGAGCGACCCGACGAATTTAAGTGGACCGAAGTGCTGATCCAGGCACCGCCGCGCCTTCCACGGACTGAAGAACTGCTAATGCTGGCTGGGTTGAGATTGAATGGACTCTCTTCCCACTCAACAACATTGCCTCCAAGTCCCATGACGCCGTACGGACTTAAGCCTCCTGCTTGGTCCACATCCGCTGGGCCAGATAGAACTTTATACACCGCTGTATTGGCCGCAGTGCCGCTTGCAACCGGCGTCGGATGCGTGTCGCCATTGGTGTAGTTGTAGTAGTAGTTAATACTTGGGTTGTAATACGCCGCCTTGTACCACTCGTTGTAGCTGGGTAAAACATACTTGGCCAAACTATTGCGATACGGATTGGATGCATCGTAGCCAGCGTCACCAACTCGCCACAAAGAAATGTTATCGTTGACTCCTGTGGCGGAGGGAGCAAATTTATAGGCGGCCGCGTAGCCCTTGCTCGTATTGAGCCAGTTGACAAACCGGGCCGCTTCGTTCCAAGAGATGCTTGTCGCGGGCTTGTTCGGGCCTCGGGAGTCCTTGGTGATCTTAAGTGACTGTGAAGCGTTGAACTTGTTAATCATATCCTCGCTGACCTCGAACTTGCCGATCCCATACACGTAGCCCACTGTACCGGCGGGACTAGGTGAACCGGTCGTATCGGCCGTGTTGCCAGGATTGCCGATGGTGACAAACTCCATGTTGAATGTGTTACCACCGGAGCCGAATGACACGACTCCTGCTTGGCTTGGTGAGGCAGAACATGCAACGACGCCTAACACAACACCCAATACACGCAGGCATGTGCGATGGCTGTCAAATAACTGAAAACATTTCATCGGGGAAGCTCTCCATGATAGAAACAACTCGAAGGGGATCCTTGCCGGTAAACCGTTCATCCTTGAACGGTTGAAGATCTTCCCCCCAGAGAAACAAGCATATAATCCGTAAAGCATGGAATAAATATCAAAATAGTTAGGAGTCGTTCGCTTTCGTGGATGCAAATATTCCGCGGTTGCTCAGAGTTCGAAATTCCCTAGCTCGAATCCAACCCACGCCGCGGGCGTGGATCGTGGCCAGACGGGAACATGCAAACCCCAGTGTTTTGGAAGAGTTCGAGAGGTGTTTGGAAATGGATTTTTCAAAGTGGTGGGTATTCCGAGACCAAACGCAACGTTGGGTCGAAGTTGTCCGTAGCATGGCTGAATGAGACTATTCGAGTAACCGAGGAAGGAAGTTCGAAAGCACAAGATCCAGCGGGACATTGGTGTTGCTTCATCGAGTATTTCAATGACATGCGGTGGCCAATCTGTTGAATGCTCTTCCACAACTGCACCTATTTGGGAGACGACTCGACTTTGGTTTTAAACTGCTTCGCACCGTCATCCTTACAATAATTCCATGTGACAGTAAGTTTCCGATCGAGATCCGAATGGATTGAAGTGCGGTTCGCGTTGTTGACGCAATCGTTCTTGCTTCAACAGAAAGATCTAGTGGCAGTCGAAGATGACGGCCAAGGATCCTCAGGCGATTCATGGGGCGAAGCGATGGCAAGGACTATAATCGTTCCAGCATCGTTGGTTATACCGACGACATTACGTTTCGAGACGAGTTTCCTCGTCCCACAAATTGCGTTCGATTTTATTCGACGCGATCGCATGCTTGTACGAAACAAATCCGTCAAGCGAACGACATTGGAGGAAATCGTTTAATTTCGGCAAAGCTTCTTCAATTGGTAAAAAACAGTGTTTAAAAATGGGTGCGATGTGAGTGGCATAGGAGATAGTCTCTTGTACGTTGCGATCGGACCACGTCATATTCCATTGGCTATTGAGACCAGCAATCAAAGCGATTCTCTTATCCTTTACCACAATCTGCACCCACGCACCGTCAGTAACGCATTGATACGACCGATGGTATTCAATTTCGGGGATGGCTTCCAAAATCTCCGCCTCGGAAGCGTTGATGAACTGCCGCGCATCATGCCACATTTGTCCCCACCAGTCACGACCATTGCTTGCGGATCTGAAGGTACTAGACAGTAGAGTTTGGATTCAACAAGAACGCGTTGGTCGAGAAAATCTACTTTCCACTTTCTCGTATCTACTCTCCACTTTTGCCAATGGGCTTCTCAGCCCATTGGCAAAAGTGGAGAGGACAGGAACCGAACAACCCGCAAGTCCCCTGGGAACGGCGCGTTTCATTACCCCGCGCGACGCGAAATACGACGCGCGCAGCTAGCCTTTCATTTGACTTTCCGAAAACGACCGTATACACTTTGGTATCACACTTTTGGTAGGATCAACGCATGCAAAAAATGCTCATCAAGCACGGCAACAGTTTGGCTCTGGTCATTGACAAGCCAATCCTTGAACTTCTGCAAATCTCCCAGGATACCCCTTTAGAGATCAGCACCGATGGGGACCATTTGTTGGTCAAGCCTTGCCGTGATCCAATTCGAAAAAAGAAACTGAAGGATAGCCTCAAGAAAATCAATGGTAAGTTCACAGACGACTTGCGAAGGTTGGCTGAATAGTGGATTCGATCGATTTTTTAGAACTATCCGATATTCTGGAGATTCATACCGATCAGATTTCGAACTACGGTGGAACGATCGAAGTGCGCGACGCTGGAATTCTCGAATCGGCCATCGAGCAACCACGAGCGACTTTTGCTGGCCAGTTCCTTCACGCCTTTCCCTATGAAATGGCTGCAGCTTATCTTTTCCACATCGTTAAAAACCACCCTTTTGTTGACGGGAACAAACGCACGGGAACCGTTGCCGCACTGGTTTTCCTGGATTGGAATCATATCGAATTCGATTGCCAGCCCGGAGAACTTTCGGCTTTAACTTTGTCTGTAGCTACAGGACATTGCGACAAGAAACAAATCGCTGCATTCTTTCAGGAAAGATCCTTGCGGAAGCCAGATTAAGCGAATCGGCTCCAACGATCCAGTTCGCTCGGCAATTCATGCACGATGCGGTCGACTGGAAGATCATCGACGAAAACCCTTTCTGCAAAGTAAAGACGCAGAAGAGTTCGGTGAAGGTCAACGAGTTTGTGCCACGCGAAGTGGTCGACAAGCTGATGAAGAAGGCCAACCCCGTCTGGCAAGTGATCTTGGGGCTGAGTCGCTACGGTGGGCTTCGGACACCTTCGGAAACGCTATCGCTTCGCTGGGACGACATCGATTGGGAAATGAACCGGATGAGCATCCCCGAGCCAAAGGTCGAGCACCACGAAGGCCGAGGGATTCGCAGCTGCCCGATCTTTCCTGAGCTGCGACCGATCCTCGATGAAGCCTTCGAGATCTTCGGCGACAAAAGCGAATATGTGGTCGCAGCTCCCCAGTACCGCGCCGCTGCCAATACGGCGATGGGTTGGAAGAACGCCAACCTACGAAGTGAAATGACACGACTCCTACGCCGCGCCGGCGTCTCGGGTTGGCCACGGTTGTTTCAT
>JBIJCS010000207.1:0-7975 GCA_044344575.1 Pirellula sp.
AGCCACCGTTGAAGGCCCGGAAGAATGCGATGGTGGCAAACATCGCTGCGACAAATCCGATCGCAAACGCTTTCTTGCGCCCAATGACTTGGCAAAGGTAGGTAAACGCAAGCATCCCCAAGAATGCCCCTGTGTTTTGAATGATCGAGCTTTGGCCACGCACCGTGGCTTGTTGGGCCAAGATCGCGTCGTTGCTGGTGTTGGGGTCTTGCGCGAGCATTTGGAGCTTCGTAACGCCATTGATCAACTCGGAAGCAAAGAAACCGATACCCCATACGCCGATGACTCCAGCGACACAAAGGAGCAAGCCACCGATCGCGTTTTTCCGCCATTGCGGATCACCGAGCAGTGTGCTGTAAGCACCGAACTTCACGCCAGATTCTCGCCCTTCTTCACGTGCCTTAACCCATTTCTCTGGCTCTTTGAGACGCAATTGGATGAAGACGCAAAGGAATGCCGGCAGGGCACCGAAGAGGAACATGATTTTCCAACCGTTGCTCGGATTAATCACTCCCGAAGCACCTAGCTTTCCAACAAGGATACTCATCAACGCTGCAGAGATGTTTCCGAGGGCCGAGAGGGCTTGGAGCAATCCAAGCGCAGGTGTTCTCGAGCGTTCCGGCAGACTGTCGGCGACAAGTGCAACGGCCAGACCAAAGACGCCACCGACCCCCATCCCGGTAATAAAGCGGTAGATAAAAAAGTCGATCCAACCGGTCGAAAATGCACTTAGCCCCGTACACAGGGAGTACATCAGCACCGTGATGGCGAGCATGCGTGCACGTCCGATCTGGTCACCGATTTTTCCAAAGAAGAGTCCTCCTGTCGCCCAGCCGACCATGAAAACTCCCGTTGCCCAACCGCCGTACTTGTTGACGATTGCACTGTCCGTCCCCTCGGGCAATAAAGCTTTGAGCGCGTCGCCTCGCACCAGTACGAAGACTTGCTGATCCAAGCAGTCGAAGACCCAAGCCATGGAGGCCATTGCAAAAACGAACCAATGGTAGGAAGTCATCCCCTTGTACCAGGGTTCATTACCTTGGGGTTCATTACCTTGGGGTTCATTGCCTTGAGATTGCTTTTCGTTGGTTTGCATGAGAGGTTCGCAAGCGGTAGCGGGTGGGAGGCGACAGCGACAAATCCCGGGATGAGGATCCTGGAGGTCATGGCCTAAAGTCATGGAATTCGAGTCCCGAGTATAACGAAAAACCCATCGCATTTCCGGCCTGATGGAGTTCTTCGTGCGAAAAATCAGTTCAAGTTCCTCACCCATGAACTTGGAGCGACTTTGACCTTCAGGAAGGTTGAGTCTAAGATCATCCCGGTTCTTCCTGGGGTAGGCCAGGTTCGGCTGTGCAATAAGGAATTGTTTGCGTGAGATCCTCGAAAGCCCATTTCGTATCTGATTTGCATTTGTTAGCCAACCGTAGTTCTGGACCCGTCGTTCAGCGTGCAATCGATGCGGCGATCGCTCAGTCCCATACGTTTATCCTCGGTGGAGATATCTTCGACTTCCGTTGGAGTGCTTATCGATCCCATGCCGCATCGATCGAACAGAGCATACGTTATTTGGAAGGACTATTGTCTGTGAATCCCGAATGTCAGTTTCACTACATTTTGGGGAATCACGACGCCTTGCCCGGATTTACGCAACGCCTCGAGGAGCTTGCGAAAAACAATCCTCGCCTGCAGTGGCATCCCCATTTATTGCGGTTGGGTTCGAGTGTTTTTCTGCACGGGGATATCATCGACTCAAAGATTCCGCTTGAGGCGGATTTTCACGAATTGCTCGATGCCCGTCGACTGCGAGGCGAAGAGCGATCGTTGCCTCACCCGTTGCAACACTCGTTGTACGACGTCGCGGTACAAGCTCGCATTCATCGATTGGTCGCCAATCTTGCGAATTCCCATCGCAAGGTGTTGACGCAAGTTGGAGACTATCTGAGTTGGGCGAAACAAGATCGTTCGGCTGGGGTGGAGCAGGTCTATTTCGGGCATACCCATCGCCCCGTGGATCGATTGGTCTACTCGGGATTAGAGTTCCACAATCCAGGTGCCGCAATCAAGGGCTTGCCGTTTCGAATCGTGCCAGTCGACTTACCCAAGGGGCTTCAAGCCGCGCAATGACACCCGCAAAAGCCCTACAAGAGTCAAGTGGAATCATCGCCTAATAGACGATCTGCGTTCGTACTTGAAGGTGATCGGTCTGACCCATGGTCCCAAATCGATCCAACCAAGTATGCCCCCAACCTATGCCAAACTTCGCATGCCTTGTGGCCCACCAATTGGTTCCAAAGTAAGTCTTGTAAAACTCACCTCCCTGAACGATATCGTCTTCTAAATCAACATTCGAAAAACGAGATACAAGCTCGATCGCTCCATATTGATGCTTCGGAATGATTCGGCGTGCATAACCAACCGTGCGGTCATAGGGACGAGACTCACCGGTCAATACCCAGCTCGTAACCACGTAGCATCCATAGAAATCCGGATTACTGGATGTATTCGAATGAATCCAACTCGGAATGTACTCGGCCAACGCGGAGAATGGCCCACGATTCCAAAGAAGCTCCAGGCCAAAGTTCCAAGCGTAGTTCGCCGGTATCCCGCCGGTATCGACATAGTTGCTCGTCACATTCGATTCGGGACGACCTTTCAGTCGATTTTGTCCATCAGAGGACATGTTGTATCGACCTGCTAATCCAACATGGAAGTAGTCTCGATCTTCATTCAGATCCCACAGCAATCCTGTCGTTCGAAAAGTTACATCGGTTCCGTTATTGATAAAGCTCGATGGCGCAATTCCCCAGTCTTGATCGTAAACCCCAATCGCAGCGGTCGCCTTGTGGTCTTCCCCAAGTACACGGTTCAGACGAATACCGGAATTTCGAGAAACAAAGAATGGACTCAACACCCGTTCTTGTGCCGGCAAGTTCGCAGCGTCTCCAACCATTTCATATGCAAACGTCTCTTTTAGCTTACCAACCGATAGCGTTGTCTCTGGTCCTCCGATTGGGGCAGTCACCGCCAAGTCGGTCAAGTTCCACAATTGCTCAGGATCGGTATCGAACCCTTTGTACTCTGCTGCGAGCAAATAACCCAGCTTGTAATCCCCCCCAATCTTTCCTCTGGCCATGAATCGAATCGCTCGGTCATCGAACTGATCGACTTGCTTGCCAACTTGGCTCAAACTTGCGGCGTCTTGGCCAAACGCGTTGTAATCTCCGATAACAACAAGCCCTGGCGTCATGGTGATCCAATGCTTATCGACGTTGAGACTTTGCTTGATCTGCGGCGGCACGTCTGGAATAAGATATTGCGGGGGAGGCTCATCAGAAGTCGGAGCAGTGAACTGACCGCGAGGTGGAGCTGGATCGGATTCGATCGACTGTGCAAAAGCACTTGCAGTGAACGCTAAAGTTAGGGTCAGTGCTGTTAGGCTTCCCCTAAGTACTCGCTGGAATCGTCTCATCGTTCTGTTAGAGGGCTTTGTACGCATGAGCGATCCTTTCGTGGGAACATATCCCTGAGCAAGCCTTAAAACTGCTACTTTAAGTAATTTCCCCTTAATCGGAATAATTCCTTCGATTCGATCACCTAAACCCACTGCCGCTAATCAGTCATCGCTTCTGGAAAACTCGACCTACCTTACCGCCGCCTAGATTACCCCAGCCCTGATTAATTTCTCATTACTGCGCCTTGATTGCGGAAATGATGAGCCAAGACTCTCTACGGTCTTTTTCTCAATGATATTAGAGATTTCCAGCTGGAGTTAATCAAAATCCATGGCAAGCACAAATCTTCAGTGGACACGAAAAGGTGTCGCTGCGTGTTATTACTCAATTCTCTCGATGGCTGTATTGCTCATCGTTGTAAATATTTTGCCCCAATTTATGGCCGCCGGATACAAGGATGTCGTGCCGTTGATGAGCCTATCCGGGCAGGTACTAAAGTGGGGGTATCCTGTCCTGCAGATAGCGATGATCCTTGGTGTCGGATTGACGATGACTGCCCCCCGGGCATCGAAAGTAATTCCATGGGGAGCCGCTTGTCTGCTCTTTACGACTCTGGTCTACCTTTGGCCCTCGGTCGTATACCTCGGTAATCTTCCCTCCTCTTGGCTAAATGGTTCCGGGATCAACTTCGGCTACCCATCGATTGTTCCGTTTATCCAAGCGTGGTTGTTTACTGGCATACTAGCCCAGCTTGCAAGCTGGGTTGTATCAAAGAACTCAAACGCTACATCAACGCAGCAAAACACGAGTGAAACAGATACGCGGGGATGGGAGAAAGTTTCTTCAGGGTTGCGATTCGTGTTGGTTGCGGGAGGGGTATGGCTGGCGATCTGGTTAACGTTGTATTACTTACCTGCGTTTATCCCAAGCCTATCGCGTTTGTACATGAGATTTTTTCGACTGTGGATGATGATTCCGCAGATTGGGGTTTTCGGCATCATGGTGCTGCTTGCCATGTTCAGCCGCCCCCTAACACGGTTGTTGCGACTTCTGAAGCATCATGCAATCGACGAAGTTTCATCATCTGAAGATGCAGCAATCAACGCGAGTAATCGAAATGGGAATCCGGAAAATCGAACAGCATCTTTACAACCGGTTGTGATCATCCTTACCGGTCTGGCATTGGCTTCTTACGCCAGTTACTTCGCTGCTCAAAAGTGGCTAGCCCCTGCTTACACGAATAAGCAACTTGAGAAGTTCAAAGCGACAGTTGAAGAGCTCAATGAGCAATTTCAAAAGGCGAATGCAGAGCCAGTTTCTTCGATTGGAACGAACGCACCTAACATCATGCTGCAGCCTTTAGAAGGGGATGCGATCCCCTTGGAATCCTTGCGAGGTAAGGTTGTCGTACTTAATTTTTGTGCGACCAATTTGCCCACTAGCACCGTCGAGATGTTTTTTCTTGAACAGATTGCAAATCAGAAGACCAAGGAGCGTTTGGAGATCATCGGTATCAGTGCGGAATCGAAATCGACATTGGAGGCTTATTCAAAGCAGAAAAAGATTACGTATCGACTGGTATCTGGAAAGGATTGGCCGGCACCGTTCAATAGTATTCGAGTGACACCAACAACCTATATCCTCGATGCCCAAGGGGTTATCCGAGAGCGACTGGTTGGAATGCAACAGCTTGCAAAACTCAATGCATCGATTGACAAGATTCTCGCCTCGGAAACCAAGCAGGAAACGCAATGAAACAATTACCTGCTACCTGCTCGCGATCGCTGCGGAGTGTTGATTTGGTACACCAGCAACATCACAGAAAAACGTTGCTCGGTGTCCCATCGTCAAAATGTTCCTGCATCTGGGCATGAATCAGCCGCACATTCTGATCGTTGCAGTAAAGTAGTACATTTCGGATTTCCTCATCTTCCTCGAAGTACATTCGTAGCTTGGCAATGAGTGGCTCCCAAATTCGACAGAGATGAATTAGGGTTTCTTGCGAATAGGTCGACCCGACTTGGGTTCTACATCGATTTCTAAAGCTTCATGCGGATCGACATAAAAGACGAATCCATTGAACATCTCGTGGATGGTTTGTGGGCCATATTCGACGTGGGTGTCTGCGTCGGGATTGTAGGGATTGAATTTGGAGTTATCGAAGTGTGCGACAGCTTGAATCACGGTTCCTTTCGGTAGTTGTTTCGTCCCCGGAGCCAGTTCGTATCCGAGTTGCCATTCGAAGTTGTAGTTGGGGATCTGAAGGAGGACTTCGGGAGTCTCTGACGCGGTGTTGTTGGACGCATAGAAGGTCATGTCGCGACCTCGCACATGCATGTGGGTAAAGAGCCCTAGAAGATCCGCATCGTGTTCGAGCGTGTGCTTTGCTTCGATACGGAATGCTGGATCGTTTGGCGGAATCTTCCATCCGCGAGGGTCAAGCACAAAATGCTTTAACTGCTTTCGAACTTGATCGCGAGGAAATCGCAATCCGACTTGAATACGGCATTTTTCTTCTTTGCCCGTGGTGGTGTAGTGGATTTGCAATCCCAGCGCGGATCCGGCCGGGAGTTTGTAGGCAACCCCGTTTTCAAATCGACTCAAATCCATCGGCTGCCCGCCGGGAACATAGCCGGTGATAAACGTCTCCTCGCTGACACCTTTGCTTGTGGCGTACGCCATGTTGCAGTGGTGTACAACCGCTGGATTGAGTGGACGAATCTCAAAAGCCTCTACCCAAGTTTCATTGAGGAACAGATGAGGTAAAACGACGTACTTGTACGGTACAAATCCGGTTGGGGGTATGGTGTGTTGTTCCACCGTGGTGAGGATCAAATCCGGGGTGCCGATTCTCCACGGGGTGTCTTCGAAGGTCGGTAGCGGTGGTGCAAGATCTTCGGTTCCCTTAGGGCGATCCGATGCGCACCATTGCTGCAAGATGTGTTTCTCTTCCGCAGAGAGCGAACGATCGTTTTGGAATTTTCCGTGTGGCTTCGCTGCGTACCAAGGAGGCATCGTCTCGTCGCGCACGACTTCTGCGATCATCTCGGCATGCGCATTGGCGTCTTCAAAACTGAGCAGTGAAAAAGGTGCGGCAGTTCCAGGTCGATGACAAGGCGTACAAGCTTGATACAGGATGGGGGCGACGTGTTGGTAAAAAGTCAAGGAATGAGATCGTTGTTCCAGAGTGGTTGACGTCTTGGTGATCAAACAACCATCTACAGATGTCTCCGGTACAGTGACTTGTTTTTTATCGAGCACTTCGTTCAGTGCGAGCACTAAGTCATCGCGACTGGAAGTCGGCTTCGTCCCGCCAAGCCGAATCTGATCATCCAAGCGACCGCGATAGCAGAGTTCGAAGTCTGAGTTTAGTATCACAAATTCAGGAGTATGAGTTACACCCAACGCATGCGCTACTTTCGCGTCGTAGTCTTTGACGAATGCCCAAGGTGTGTCGAAGGATATCGCTTGGCTTGCCATCGATTTCAAGGTGTCGTTCGGGCCGACATTGATACAGACGAACGCTACCGATTTATCGCGATATCGAAGATAGACTTCTTTCAGTTTCGGGATCGTCTTTTTGACGATGGGGCAGTCCGTGGTCGTGAACATGAGGACATACGCAGAATTTGGGCCAAGATCGCTTAGCGTCCTTGTGACTCCTCGGATGTCTTTGAATTCCAATGAGGGTGCCTTGGTACCGAGTGGGATTTCGCCTGGAGTTGCCGGAGGTGTTTCTAAGCCGTAGCAAGAGTCCGATGCGGGGTACCCCCAGAAGAAGATTGCTACGAGAGAGAGCCACGCAGGGTACGCGAACGGGTGCTTTGGCGAACAACAAGGGGCGTGCGAAGTAGAGCTAGAAGCCCGGTTCGCGTTGATCGGATACGCAGTGGTCTGATACATTGCAATATAGCTCATCGTCTGCAACAAAGAATTTGTGACAACTCCCCAATGTCCGGCTATCCAATGATATACGAAGAACCGTTCATTCGTTCGCCAGTGGGCTGAGGAAGGTAGCGGTTTTCCATAGTTCTAAGGAGCGAATTGAATTACAATTTCGTAGGAACGGTTCGGAGTCTGCTGGGGGATGAGG
This sequence comes from Pirellula sp., assembly GCA_044344575.1. Lineage (GTDB taxonomy): Bacteria > Planctomycetota > Planctomycetia > Pirellulales > Pirellulaceae > JBKCUI01. Next base: position 7,549 of record JBIJCS010000207.1, read on the forward strand.
TTGGGATGTTTACACAAACGGTCGAGTATGCGCTCAGAGCGGTGGTTTATTTAGCGGCAAATAGTTCAGTGGATCGGCACAACAGCGAGTCGATCTCCGATGGGACGAAAGTACCAAAAGCATATCTTTCGAAGGTGCTCAAGCAGTTGGTGACTCATGGCATCATCGATTCGAATCGGGGCGCGGGTGGCGGTTTTCGACTGGCAAAACCATCGAAGGATCTGACCGTCCTCGATGTGGTGAATGCCGTCGAGCCGATTCAAAGAATCAAGACTTGTCCGTTGGGGCTTCGTGCACATGCGAAGCAACTCTGTCCGTTGCATTGCCGGATGGATAGTGCGCTCGAATCGATTGAATTGGAACTCGGTCGCACGACGATTGCAGAAGTGCTTGCCGATTCGAGTCCCAGCAAACCTCTGTGCGACTT